>CAXNNF010000012.1:0-10590 GCA_964203455.1 Bacteroidia bacterium | reverse complement strand
TCCGGTTTGGGTTCCTCCAGTAAAAGAAACAGCTGAAATTTCTTTATGAGCGACCAGTGCAGCGCCAACCTGAGGACCAAATCCATGCAAAACATTAAGCACACCTGCAGGAAAATCCGCTTCGATGCACAACTTCGAAAAAAGGAAAGCAGTCATGGGCGTAATTTCCGAAGGTTTCGCCACAACTGTATTTCCGCTAGCTAGGGCAGGGGCAATCTTCCAAGTAAATAAATACAGGGGTAAATTCCATGGTGAAATGCATGCCGCCACTCCAAAAGGTTGACGAAGTGTATAGTTTATGGCAAGATCGTCGCTGGCATGAGATTCTGAACTGCTGTGTAAAATGGCTGTGGCGAAAAATCGGATATTCGCAATAGCACGAGGAATGTCAATACTTCGTGCCACATGAAAAGGTTTTCCAGAGTCGATACTTTCCGCCAAAGCCAAATCGTCTAGATCGCGCTCCATGAGAGATGCCAATTTCAAAAGGTAGTTGGATCGGTCTTCCGTTTTGAGCGATGACCAAGCTGGAAAAGCTTTTTTGGCTGCATCAACGGCTTTGTTCACATCCTCTTCATTTCCAGATGTTATCTCACTATAAATTTCCGCAGTCGCCGGATTTACATTGTCAATCCAGTTCTTGCTCGAAGATTCACTGAGTTGTCCATCGATGTAATTGAGAATACGAATCATTTAGAGAATTTTTATTGAATCAAGCAAAAGTACAAAAGGAGTGCAATCAGTTGATAGTTGTTTTAATCGATTGAAAGCTTCGTTTTTTCCATGTGGATGGCCAGATGAAACTGGTCAATGGCAATATGATAAGCAATCCAGGATAGAATACTCGGAAAATAGGCCACATCCAAGATTTGAATTTGGAATTCAGCGTCCAACATAAGACACCGATAATGAGCATTTCGGGGATTAGCAGAAAAAAATACAAAGGCCCTATGAAACACAGTGCAATGGGGAAAACGAACACCCAAACAATAAGAAGTGCTGCGTGTATTCTGTGGGTATTATTTGCCAAGTGCCCAGATTTGGACGCCCAGCGTCGTCGTTGAAGAAACCACGATTTCCAGTTGCTGACGGATTGTGTTCTAACCACATTTGATTTATCGAAATACGCACAAACTTTTGAAGAATCATATTCTTGAAACGATTGCATCAACAGCACATCATCGCCAGAAGGAATTTGAATATGACTTTTATACCCACCAACTAGTTCCCAAATGCTTTTTCTGAAAAGGAGGTTCGCACCGCTGCATATTAATGGCTGCTTATGTTGAGCTGAAGCCAAAGCAATGACTTGCAAGCAGGCATTTTCGACATGATGAAAAAGGGTAGCGAATGAGAATTTAATATCAACAGAATAAACAGGTCCTATGAACATATTTACCGAACAATGTAGCTTCTTTCTCCAAGTGTTTATCCATTCTGGATCGAATGTACAATCGGCATCGGATGTTAAAATCCATTCGTTTTTAGCATGATGAATTCCGATGCTTAAGGCATTTTTTTTAGATCCTGTTTGATTGGCAGGAGATTCAAGAATTTGAATTTCGCTTCTTAAATTGTATTCCGACGAAATTCCTCCATCACTCGAATGATCGTCTATTAAAATAATTTCATCTCCAGTTTTAAGATTGAGTTTAGAGAGAGAATCGAGCAAAGCGGGAATAAGAGCTGCCTCATCTCTATATGGGATGATAAGCGAGATGTTATTTTGTTTAGTTTGAGGAGGTCTTTTTTCATGGTTATTCATTCCGCTTACTAACCAGATAAGCAGGTAACATGGAATAATAATAAACAGGAAAACCCCCAGTAAAAACATCTGCCTAAATTAGATTTTTTCCTTCGTACCTTGGCCCTTTATGATTAAGGACAAAGTTATTTTAGGCATTGATCCCGGAACCAATGTGATGGGTTATGGAATTATTCATATTCAAGGACGCATTGTGAAATTGTTGCACATGGGAACCTTGCATATGGAAAAATTAGATGATCATGGAACAAAGTTGAAAATGATTTTTGAATGTGTCTTGAATTTAATTGATACATACAATCCCGACGAACTAGCTGCTGAGGCACCTTTTTTTGGGAAAAATGTGCAATCGATGTTAAAGTTAGGACGGGCACAAGGTGTTGCTCTTGCTGCTGCTTTACATCGGAATTTGCCGGTGTATGAATATTCACCCCGTAAAATCAAACAAAGTATTACAGGAAAAGGAGCGGCATCCAAAGAACAAGTTGCGGCGATGTTGCAAAATTTACTTAAAATAGCCGATGCCGAAATGCCCAAATACTTTGATGCAACCGATGGTTTAGCGGCAGCCATGTGCCATTATTTTCAATACCGTGGAGATGTGATTCCCGAAACTACAAAGGGAGTATCAGGATGGAAAGCATTTGCAGCAAAAAACCCCGATCGGATAAAAGGATAAATTATAGCGCTTGCTTGATTGTATCTTGAATGTTCATCAACTGATCTGCCGACAATTGAAGCTTAGTTTTTGTGAAATTGATATCACCCGCTTCGTTTATCGGAAGAAGATGAATGTGTGCATGAGGAACCTCCAATCCAATAACCGCCATTCCCACTTTTTTGCAGTCATAAGACGCTTCAATTGCTTTCGCGATAGTTTTACTAAATGAAAATAGCTGCTGAAGCTTTTCGGGTTCTAAATCAAAGATATTATCAATTTCTTTTTTGGGAATAACTAAAACATGTCCTTCAACTAATGGAAATATATCCAAGATCGCTATGAAATCGTCGTTTTCTGCAACTTTGTATGCAGGAATTTCTCCTTGAATAATACGTGTGAAAATGGATGACATAATTAGCGTGCAATCTCCATCACTTCGAGGTTCACAATCCCATTAGGCACAATTGCTTCAACAACATCACCCACTTTTTTTCCAAGTAGCGCTTTCGCAATGGGAGAACTCACCGAAATTTTTCCAGTTCTCATATCCGCTTCATTTTCGGCAACTATGGTATACGACATGATTGCGTTGTTTCCTGTATTTTTAATTTTTACTTTCGATAAAATCAAAATCTTAGATGAATCCAATTTAGATTCGTCGATGATGCGAACATTTGCAAGGATTTCTTGCATCTTCGAAATCTTCAATTCAAGAAGACCCTGCGCTTCTTTTGCAGCATCGTATTCAGCATTTTCAGAAAGATCCCCTTTATCACGAGCTTCAGCAATTTGTGCTGAAATAGAAGGACGCTCCACATTTTTCAACTGATTTATTTCAGCTTGCAATCTCAGTAATCCTTCTTCTGTTAGGTATGTAATATTCGACATAATTGACGTTTAAGAAATATAAAACGGAAAGACCCTTCCAATGAAGAGTCTTTCCGTTGAGCAGCTAAGTTATAAAAGCTGCTTATAAAAACAAAATTAGTTTTATCAGAGGTTAATTCGCGCCCCGATAGTATGCACACCCGCAAATGGGTTTGTTGTGCGATAAGAGTAATCGATAGAAAATGTAGTTCCTTTTTTGTTTAAGGGAGCTTCAAGAGAAAAACCAGCAGTTGGGCCCGTTAATGCACTAGTTCTTCCCTCTGTTGTGTATCCTGTACTTGCAGTTGCTGCCGCTCCTCCATTCATTTCGAGCATATAACCTGCACGCACCATGAACATTTTATTGAATGCATATTCAGCACCACCTTGAAACTGATCTCGAGAGAACGAATTTGAAGTGAAGTTCAATGCAACATTCAATTTGTGTTTATCAGCTAAATCGAAAACATACGCACCACCAATATTAAGTAATGAAGGAAGTTCGTAAGCTTCATTTCTTTGCTCAACGGTTAATGTTGCGCCTGTAGTTGGAATTGTACCACGGAAAGAAAGACCATCACCACTAAATTTCATACGTGGACCAACATTACGAAGTGAGATACCGAAACGAATATTTTCTTTCTTTCCAGCTATGTATTGAACACCTGCATCAAAACAAACACCTGTTGAACGAACATCGGAAATGCTTTGAGAAATCGTTCTTAATACAATTCCACCATAAATACTGTTGGAGAATTCCTTCGCATACGAAAGACCAATATTGGTGAAATTGGGAGAAAAGGTAGCACCCGTTGATTCAGGTTGATCTACTGTTGTAACATCAAGATCGCCAAAACTCATCGACATAACACTTAAGCCAATAGTTCCAGTTTTATCTTTTCCAACTCCTTGAGTTAAACCAAAAGCATTAATGCGAATTCCTGCTCCACTCAACCAATTGGTTGTAGAAAATAGAATTTCAGTTTTTTTGGTGAAAGCGGTACCCGCAACGTTTAGAAACTGTGCTTCCAATCCACGAACCATGGACGTATTAGCACCAGCCCAACCCGAACTACGTGCAAAAGGATTTATCATTAACTCCGTTGAACCAGCTTGGCCAATTCTGTCTTCGTTACCTGAATACCCGGAAACAACACCAGTCAAAATAGCTGTTGTTGTTAAAATTAAAGAGATATAGAATTTTTTCATTTTCGTCTTTATTGAGATAGATGATTCAGTAATTAGAAAGTATCAAGGTCAATTGGTCGCATTACGCCAAAGAATTTAACCACTTTTTCTCCAACGCCTGGAACTTCAACGTGAATAATATAAATACCGCTAGAAATGGTTATTCCCGCTTGGTTTTTCAAATCCCAATCTAATGATGTTGAAGGATCCGCTTTATTATAGGATCTAACTAAAATTCCACTGGTAGTATAAATACGAACCTTGCAGTCTTGAGGCAAATTAGTAACCTTAACACGGTTATCTAGCTGATTTTTCTCGTATCCTGAATATGCATAATAAGGATTCGGAACAACATTAATTAAATCCAAAGCAGATTTTGCTGTTTCACCTTGATTACGTTTTGCAAATAAGTCACCTGTGTTGAAAGAATACAAAGGACGATTTCCGTTTACAGCAGTTTCTGTAGAATCGGATGCATTGTAAAATTTAGCATACGGGCGATTAACACGGATACGAATTTTCAATTCATTCGATAGGAATTCTTGATTATCAACACCAAGAGGAACAGCTACCCAAGCAGCATCTTTGTATACAGCGCGTTTATTAGCAGCTGTCGGATCTGTTAATTTAGTGCGAATAAATGCACCTTTGTCGTAACGAGGCATATCATTAATAGTACTTCCAGAATGATTAAACACGTAAATGAAATGTTTACCACCTAATATATTAAGGAGTTCGCCTGTGCTTTGATTAAAGATTACAGATCGAGATGAAGGATTGAATCTCATATCACGTCCGTTATCCTGAGCTAAACGAGAAGATTCACCAAAACCGATATTTAAACGTTCTCCTGTTTCAACATTGATTGCATATCCAGGGAACCAACTCATACCAGTTCCATCACCGTCAGGGGTGCCATTTTTATCAACAGAAGGCGCTTCACGTAGATTTCCTTTTTCAGCATTTCCTTCAGCGAAATCTGCATCATCACCCGTTTCAAATACGGGGCAACGTGTCCATTTCGATTGGTCTGATGTAAACACGATGTCCACACTCGAAATCCTTTTCAAATTTCCTTGGATTTGAGTTGTCGCAGATGTGTTATAAGCAGGTCCATCATTGTAACGAGAAACTAACATAAATGGAGCCCAAGTTCCACCAATTACTTTTTCAAATATTGAACGCTCATCTAAACCAAGAACATCGTTACACGTAACATCAGCACCAGCTCCTGTGTTCTCTAAATTTCCTGAACGAATCCAATTGGCTGCATTTTCACATCCTTCTTGATCTGTTAAGAAAGTTAACCAACGTCTAGAATTATCAGCAAATTCTTGAGATCCGTCGATGAATCCATTACCGGATAAAGGATTTACTCCTGGTTCAACTACTTGTCTGAATGTTGCCGATAGACCCCATTCTGCAATTACTTCTTCCACACCTTTTGATATACTGTGCTTGGAAGTATATTCACTTAATTGCCCTGATTGCGCATCAAGGAAACTCATTGTCCAAGCAGAATCTGCAAGAGAATCTAATGTATTAACGCGGAATTCGAAATTTCCTTCAGGAACAGATAGTGGATCGATTACTTTAATATTTACAGGTCCAGCATTACGATTGTATACTGGATTTTTAGCCCAAAATGGCTCAGCTAAAATTTCAGTTACCGATTGATCCGTAAGGTCAACAAAATTTCCACCGTTACCCCAACCTTCAGTACGAGTTAGTGATGGTTGGTCACCATAAGCAGATTGAATTACAGTACCTCCAAATTGCGGAGAATTGATGTGTGGAATTCCAGTATAAATTTGAATTGAGGAAGTTCCAAAAGTTCTTCTTCCTGCTAAGTAACTCTGACCGAATTCAGTATTGTTAATGATATCTGCTGTTGCATAAGAAAGAACCATATAATAGTACTTTCTATGATTAACAAGACGATTATCACCAACTGCAAAAAGGTCGGTTGTTACTTTGAAACTGTTTTTCAAACCTTGGTTTTCACCATTTGCTTCCAATGTTGGAATACTTTCATTTAAATCAAGGTCGAAGGTTCTATTTATTACTTGAGTAATTGAATCTTTCAAGTCGACTTGAGCAACTAAACGAGCACGATTAACATCTTTTAAATCTGGAACAGTTACAGATAAATCTTTCAATTGATAGATTTGGTAACCTTGAAACGAATACTTTACATCACCAAAACCTGGAATGCTTGTTTGATCTTCATAGTATTCAACTTTTGCATTATCGGTATTTTCAAACAAAAGGATGAGTTCTTTATCTAATTCTACAACTTTGGTTTGAGGAGCATCTGGTCCATTAATAATCGAGAAGCAATTATCGAATAATGCTTGAGCATCATCATCAACACGACGAACAACTTCAACTGAAGCTAAACGACCACCTGAAGAAGCACGGCCCCAAACTACACCCATCGTTACTTTATTGAAACCGCCCGATTGAAGAGTGAATGGACCTGCCGATTGAAGAATACGGAAATCCGAGGGTGGCACTGCACCGAATTGATCAATTGACCAACTACCAAGTGGCTGATCTTCTGGAACACAAGTTTGTGATGCACCTGTAATCATATAACCATAACCACGAGGATCAGAATTACCTGGGAACATATAACTGTAGTTTGTTCCAGCACCGTAACCATTCCCACCGTAAATCATTGGTGTTCCATCTTTCCAAATACCACGAAGGTAATTGTAGATGTGCTGCCCATTATCTGGATCATTCGCATAACTAGGACCAGTTGATGTATAGTAAATGAAACGAGCCATACCAATACGTTCGTTATCTACGATGCTATCTCCGTAGCCTAATCCATTAATTGCGCGTGCATTTATACAAGGATCACCTGAATCGTCAATGTTGTTTGGATCTGCAAAAGGACCTTCGAAAAAGTCAACACCAACAGCCGGTGGATTTTGACCGTAACCAAATTGCCCACCATCATCTTCATCTCCATTGTAAACATAACCAAGTCCACGGCCTACATCGCAACCTGCATAATCATCTGCATAAGCTCCCAAATCTGGGTCAGACCAAACGCCGAAATAGGTTTCATTTACAGAGAATGTTGAACGATTAATGATTTCGTAGTTATAAAAAGTCATGTTATTCAATGCGTTATTCGAAGCAAATGCAAATGCCTGTGCACGAATTTCTAATCCAAGAGGAAAACCTCCTGTTTCACCATGAATATTACCATTGTCATTGAAAACCCACCACAGAGTTTGATCACCAAAAACGCGTGCTTGACAACCTAAGTCGCCAGTTATATCATACGCAGGATATTCCGTTGCAAAACCATTGTCATCGCGCAAATCTGGTTCGTAATATCCATTTGAGTTTCCGTCCACGAACGGAGCAATTTCTGAAGCATATCCGGGGAATGCACCGTCGTCGATACCATTTCCTGGCCAAGTACTAATCGCTTCAGTTGCAGCAGAACCTAGATAAAATTCCTCTACTTCTTGACGAGTAATTTTGAAATGTTTATCGTAAGCAAGACAAACAGCTGATTCTGTTGAAGCTCCTTCAATGGTTAGAGGGCCTGGCCAAAAGTCATTACCACCAGAGCGGTAAGTCATAGCGGCAGCTTTTAAGTTTCCACCATTATCTAAACCACCAATCCATAGAGAACCTGCAAACATAGAGTGTTTACCAGTTCCTTTCGGGATTTCATATTTCGGGTTATTGTTCAAATCCCACCACATATCACCAGAAGTGAAAATGGTAGCACGAACGTTATTTAAATCAAGATCTGTTCTTCCTGATCCTGGAGCACAAGCTGCAGAGATACTTTTAGGAGATGCTGTTGAAGCTTTCCCAGATTTTGGTTTTGGAATATTACGAGCATGAACAAAAGCTGTTTGCCCAAAAAGAAAAATAAGAGTATAAAGTATGCGCGAATTCATTGGATTCGATTTTATTATCATCAGAAATTAAGAATAGCTCCGATACGGATAACTCGCGGACGAGCGAAATTATTCGGATTGTTAGCACGAACTGTATAAAGATCAGCAAATGAAATTGGATCTACCTGATTCGAAATTTGACTTTGCGAAGTAGCTGCAGATAAATACCCATCATCTGAAGGATTTCCTGTTGCACGGTATACACCAATAATGTTTTGTTGATTAAAGAGGTTTTGAACTAAACAATAAACCTGTAATTCAGCAGATTTACGTTCATCTTCTCCGTTCTTTTTACCATAATGAAGAGCGAAAGATTTATCTAGACGCACATTGATACGAGATTGAAATGGAAGTCTTGATCCATTCACAGTTCCTTTAAGGATTGGTGTACCAGTTCCTTGAGCTTCTGCATAATAATATGAAGAACGAGTGTAAGGAGTGCCAGAATTTGCAATCATTACAACATTTAAACCTGTATTTTCGAGAATGTTCTTCCCAAACATTCGTGGCCCATTGTACAACTTCCCTTCATCATAACGGAAATCAAATGTGGTTTGAATTTGATGGCGTGTATCGAAATCCAAAGGAATTGCTGTACGTAAGTTAGGTTGTCCTGAGTTAATTAAGTTAACGCCGGTTGTTGAACTTGAACCTGTACCATCTGCAAATTGTAATGTGTAGTTAGCAGTTAAACGAACATTTCCAGTTCTACGTAAATCGTAAGCAACAGATAATCCCTTAACCGTTCCAAAATCGATGTTCCCGAACGTAGTGTAGTTTACAGGATATGCATAATTTACAGGTATTACCTGAATAAGATTACGCATCTCACGGTAGAATGCACTGATAGTAATTGCTGAACTTTGATTCAAGGCTTGCTTGTATCCAACTTCATAATCGATAGTACGTTGAGGTTTCAAATCCGGATTATTAATAGTGCTTCCTGTTGTATTAGCAAGGAAAAGGTAATCCAATGGATCGATACGAATTCCTGAAGTAGGACGTTGAGTTAATACATCGTAATGTGCGAAGAACTGAGCAACATCCGATATTGGGAATTGGAATGCTATACGAGGTAAGAAGTTAGTTTGTGGCTTGTAATCTTTAAAAGCAGAAGAAGAAACCACTTGCTTGGAAGGGTCAAGAAGTGCAGGGGTTGCACGACCAGTTGAAGATGCTTGTGCAATTACGATTGGATCGGCAACCTCTAATCCAGTTTTATTGTACCAACGTTTTCCATCACGGTAACCAATAATATTATCGGTATTGCTTAAATCCGTATTATTAATATCACGCACATACACTACAAAATCATCACCTATGTTAGATGGTCTTGTGTAATCGTTGTTGTAATTAAATTCTCCTGCTTTACGCGTTTCGTAAAGAGAATACAAATCTTTAGCAACACTTTGGTTTGCATCGAAACGATCAACACGAACACCGATATTGAAAATCAAATCTTTGAATGAAAATTTATCTTGGATATAAGAAGCCATGTATATCGGAGTGAATGCTCCAATTTCACGTTTATAATTTCCAAATTCATCTTTATCGTTGAAGAAATTATCGAGTGAACGACGCCCTGTTAACATGTTTCCATAAGCATCGTAACCGTTATAAGCAACCAATTGAGAATTTCCTCCTCCGTTAAGAAGCTCATCTGCACTAAACATATTCAATGAATATTGTGATGGATCTAAATTGTCAACATCAATCCAATCGGTTCCATTTGCAGCTAATCCTAGAGACTCCCGAAGATTCTTGTCGAAATACGATTGATTATCGGAATTTACTAAGCGATTGTAATTGATTACATCTTGAAAAACTCCGTTTTCATCAAAAACAGGAATTGGATTCGATAAATCGAGCTGGTCAATATGGCGGTTTGCTAACTGACGCATGATAGACCAAAGTCCTACTGGACCAATAGAATATCCTCTATCGCTGCGTTGTTCATATTCAAAACCAAAACCTATTTCGTGTCCTTTTATATCCGCAGAAGCACTTCCTACAATACGGAATTGTTCTGATTGAGACTTAGAATTACCATTGAAGGTTGTTCCTGGAGCATTATACATGGAGTAAACTTGATCTGGAAGATCTCCATTTAGCAAACCTTTTCCTTGCTGAACTTGAGTGAAATTTTCATAGAAACCATCTTTTACGCCACCCGCTAA
>CAXNNF010000011.1:0-10778 GCA_964203455.1 Bacteroidia bacterium | reverse complement strand
TAGTGTTTTCTTTTCTGTTTCAAAAGAGAAAGAAGGAGATCTAGGTCTAGTTTAATTTATTGCTTTTTTCGAACTATTAAGTGGCTAGCTTACAACAGCTAATCTTTTTATCTCTTTCCCAAGATTAAACCATGTCTCGGGTCCTCCCTAGCACTTCATCCAATCAGCTCATAACATCATACATCTCCCCAAAAAAATCTACTTCGCCATTATTAAAGACCACGTGATGCTGCGGAGCTACCACCTTCTCTTTGACAACAATAAATTCATTTAGATCCTTTGAATTTACTAATTCAGCGACCTCTTGAACACTAAAGACATGCAGTTCAACAACTCTTTTGGTGTAATAACTAGCATTCGCTGCTCTGCCCGCAAAATGGTAGTACAATTGAGTAGCTTCAATATTTTCAAATTTAATATCCACTAAAAAAACATCTTCTTCAGAGTCCTTACCGATTTCATTGGAAAACAAATAAAATTCGCCAAGCACATCGCAATTTTCAAATTCCTCGAAAAAATCTTCGGCGATTTCAAATCGATTTTCCTGCTGATTAAACTTGCGGTTAAATACCATTACGGCGCAAGCACTATTCTCTGTTATTTCCATTCTGAGATTTTCGATTAAAATATTAATAAGAAAAATACACCCCAGGTAATAAAGCCGCACATTTCTTTTTCATGGCAGCCGAACTTCCTAATGGGTTGTTATCAAAGTAAATCAATCGAAGTGATTTCATTTTAGTTAACTCCTCCGGCACTTCTGAGAATAAATTGTCCATCAGATCTAAATGACCAATACTCTTCAACTCTGTCAAAACAAGAGGGAACGTCTCAAATTTGGTGTACCTTAAACTCAGCCTTTGCAAATTATCTAGCTTGCCAAACGAAGCGGGCAATTGATTCAAATTCCTCGAATCTAAATCAAATTTTTCTAAAATCTTTAATAGCCCAAAATCCTCAGGCAAAGGGTTCTCTACCATATCGAATCTAACGCTAAGATTTTTCAGATTAGTTAGGTTGCAAAAACTGTCTGGCAAAGGACTTTTCAAAGTAGAACATTCCAACTTACTCAAACTTTTCAATTCGCCGATTTCGCTTGGAAGCTCTGATATTTTCGTTAAACGCAAATCCAGATATTCTAAATTTTTAAGCTTCTTAATTTCAGGATTCAATTCTGTGATAGGCAATTCAAACAATTTTAACTCAACCAAAGATTCCAGCTCAAACACTGCTTTCGGCAATTCCGAAATCTGGCATCCCGACAAATCAAGAATTCTCAATTTCTTCATTTTTGAAAGCCTCGAAGGAAATGCAGTAATGCTTTTACATTCATAACAATGAAGTTCTTCCAAATTTTCTAAAGAACCAATAGCGTCAGGTATACTAGTTAAAGATTCATTAAAATGAAGAGTTAATTTTGAAAGATTGTGGCATTCCCCCAGGCTTGCGCTAATAGCGGTAATGTTATTCTTATTTAGATTCAAGAACTCCAAATTCTTCAAATCACCAATAGAGTTGGGGATTTCTTGAACTTCTGCCGAATCAAGATCCAATTTCTTCAACTTCTTTAACCCCTTCATATCACTTGGCAGGGCTGCAATTTTTTGATTGCCTATTTTGAGCTCTTCCAATCCGCTCAAATCGCAAATGCACTCAGGGAAAGAAGTCAATTGATTTTGGTATAGTGATAGAATTTTTAATTTTTTTAAAGTCCCTAATTCAATGGGGATTGCAGTTAATGCATTTGACTCCAAATTCAATTCTTCCAAATTTTCCAACTCTGCAATTAATGGACTCAATTCAACTATATTCCTGTTCCTACTCAAATCTAAAACCTGCAGTTTGCTCAGACTGAATAAGCTCTTCGGGATAGAAGTAAACTCAATACTCGACAGGTTTAAATGAGTTAAGTTCGATAATGAGGAAAATGAATCAGGTAAATCTGCCATTTTATTTCCATATAAATTCAGTTTTTTGAGTTCGCTCAATTGAAACAATCCCTGCGGCAACTTTTGAATTTTATTCCCCTTTAGATTCAATTCCTCCAACCAAGTCATTAAAACAATTTCTTCAGGAATTTCTTTTAGTCTTGCTTCATCATTGAGAGGCAAGTCAAAGTATGTTGTCATATCTCCGAAACCACGCTCATACGTTCGACCTCTCCAATAATTCCATTGTAAATCCAAACAACGAATACTTTTAAAATGGTGAATGGCTTCTTGTGTTAAGATTCTCTTCAACATGGCTGCAGACTCCACGCGCAATGTTGTGACCTTGTTCTTTACAATAATCTCTTCAATTCTGTCCAACGGAACATCCATCCAAGATTTATTAATCACCAACACTTCCTTCGGATATTTCAAATCGAAATGAGTATGAGTTTTGGCATCCCCGTCAAGATTGAATCGATAGGTATGAAAAGCAATAACATCACTAATCTCTTTGAATGGATTATCATATACTATTATTTCCTTAAGCAAATTCAGCTTTGCTAATTCTTCGGGAATACTTTCCAATCGATTCATAGAAACATCAAGAAATTCTAATTTTTGTAAATTAACTATCCTGGCGCTTAAAAAGGTTATTTTGTTAAATCCTAAATTGAGTTTTTTAAGATTTTTTAGAGTAAACAGTGATTCTGGAATTGAAGTTATTTCCGTTCGGTTAATGGTTAGACTCTCTAAATCTTGCAAATCTCCTATATCTTCTGGTATATTTTGTAGCGCATAAGGGCCAAAATAATCACTTTTGAATTCCAACGTTTTAATACCTTTTAGCCAACTTATCTTCCCTGTAGAAAAATGACTTAGATGTGCATCTGATGTAAATCGAACTATTTTTATTTTGAGATTTTCAAAAATGGCTGGATAAAAACTATTTGGAATTACCTCAAACTCTTTTATTATTGTTAAAGTTCCAGCCGGCTCGAAATTCTGTTCGTTGCGGTAATATTCAAAATCGGATTTGTACGTTGGTGAGGTTCTTAAGCGCGGCGCGTTTCTATGCATGGCCGGAAGAGAATCATCGGGCGCGAAGGCAATTAACAATAGCCGCTTTATTTCAGATGTCGTGGCGTCCTCACCCTTGGGTTGCTGCAATTTTCCGCCTAGCCAATATTTGTTTATGGCTTCAACTTCAATGGTCTTTAACCCATCGCTAATCAGTTGATGGTCGGATAAGGTTTCGAATAATTCTTCTATCTTTTTCATATTAACATTTCATTACACTGGCAAACACTGAATAACCACAGTTTTATTTTTTTAATTTATTCTTTGCGAACTCAGTGGCTCCTATATATTCACACTCAAAAAGATCGCGATTAAATATATTGTGAGCAACTTTATTTAAATCGAATTGCCAGCCGTTGAACTCTTCCAAATCATCTCTATCGGTTTCATTTAAATCATAATCATTTTTGGAAATTTCGAGCAAGTATTCCGCAATAATTCTGAATGTGTTAATACCATAACATGCATTTCCACTATCTTGAATTGGCTCATAGTATTCTTGCACCACCGAATGTAAACAAATAGCACCGTTTTCTTCGTCGAATCCTTCGTTCAGGAATCTTAAAGAATAGTTTATGATACCAACCCAAATTCTGGAAATAGCATGATTATAGAATTTAGCATCATCCCAACTTTCCTTATCCCATTCCATTCCTGTTTTTTCCATTATGAATTCAGAAAAATACAACCCTTCTTCATCTGCATTGCTTGTCCATTTGCAATCTTCCCAGGAGCTATTGATTTCTGAATCGTTAAAGTATGTTTCAAATTCAATACTAGGTTCAAAACTAATATCAAATCTGAAAAAAATTTCATTCGCTTCTTCATGAATTGAAACATCCCAAATCTCACATTTTCTTATGACAGTATGAACTAACTGTAATAGCCAAAAACACTCGTGATTTGAATTAACAAAATCAGTAATTCTTTTACAAAATTTTTCAAACTCATCTTTTCTATATTTTAATAAAATATATTCTACCTTGAACAGAAAATTTTCAATTATTTCAATCGGATCATAAGCATCACTCTTTACAACGAAGATTTTAAAATCATCGTCGGTAATCGTGATATTTTCATTTCCCTTAAAATATCTAATTATTCTGGCTGCTCTTATATCGGGATTCCAGCGTAAATCATCATCAGCATAATCAATGGCATTAATATCATGCTTTATGGCTTCCAGAACCAATTCACGATCTGCTTTTAATTCAGTAGAGGCGTGTTTCAATATTCTCGCATCTTGACGCAAAGCCTCCAAAACAAAATTCCGGTCTTTCATCCATGCTACCTTGCCGTCGTCTCCGCCCTGGTATTCCTCATCGAAATCTTCAAGTGTAACTCCTTCTTCGAGGCATTGCTTTTGCTCTTCTGAAAGGTTTTCGTTTAAGAGATAAGCCAAACTTGCATCGTTCTTAATTGCTGCTTCGAGAACATCTTTGTCCCTTCTTAAATTACCTGAGGCATATTCCAGCGCTTTCGCATCGTTAGCCAAGGACGCTATAACTACTTCCTTGTCGTTTCTTAATTTCTCTGAAGCATATTCCAAAGGAGATCCATCTGTTGAAAGTGCGGCCATTACTATTTCTTTATCTTCTTTTAATCTATCTGAAGCATATCGCAAAGAATAACCATTATTTGAAACGGCCAGCATAACGATCGACTTGTCGTTTTTGAATTCCTCAGTTACATATTCTAAGGAACATCCTTCATTTAAAACAGCGGCTGATACAATATCTTTATCGGCTTTGAAGGTATCAGGAGCATATTCTATGGCACCACCATAATTTGAAACAGCGGCTAACACCACTTCTCGATCTTCTTTTAATCTCTCTGAAGCATATTCCAAAGCAGATCCATCTGTTGAAAGTGCGGCCAAAACTAATTCTTTTTCATCTTTACATTTATCTGAGGCATATTGAAGTACTCCACCGTTTTTGGAAACAGCAGCCAAAATAAGTTCCTTATCGTTCTTCAAATTTTCAGAGACGTATTCAAGAATTGACTCATCCTTTTTCATAGCTGCTAGAATGAAATCCTTCGAGTCAAGCCATTCCTTCGGGGCTTCTTCATAATCCCAAGAATCTTTAGTTTCAATCCATTTCAATTGCTCTTTTGTTAATGTTGCAGGAGCAGAACTATCTTTTGCACTATCGCTTACACATTCCCCATTCCACTTCCCACGCATGGGGCCGGGCTCCAGACCATTCTTCCATTTCCCTTCGAAGCCATTCTCGTTAAAGGTCAGTTCAATTAATCCAACCGCATTCACCGCGGTGTTGTGAAAGGTTGCGCTTAGCACATTTCCTTCGAGCGTTCCTGTGAGCGTGGCGTTCGGGTAAGTACCTGTTATAGCTCCATTCTTCACTTCTGTAAAAGTTACAGTCACGTTTTCTTCAGCTACGTGGTAAGGGGTGTTTAGTTTTATCATAATTCGGTTTTTGTTATACTGTTTATTTCAACTTAATATTTAATATATTTTATAATGGAAATGCTTACTCCAACCCATTGTCAGAAACGAATCTTTCAAATTCATCTTTTTCTTCATCCGTACCCTCATCAAATTCTCGGGTTTCTCGTATTACTTTTATTACAAAATCTCTACTTAATTCTTCTATTAGTTCTGTTATATCTTCATCTTCATTATACAAGCCTATTGTGTTTAGTGCATTCCAATAACTTTTTTCACATTTATTCCAAAGTAATTCAGTTGCTTTTGGAATTAAATCTGAGTAATTAAAATACTCTAGCTGACAAAGACTATTTGAGATAATTGTTTCAAGAGCATCATCTTGTTTATTAATCGCCTCAATAAGAAAATTTCTATTATACTCGTCTATCGTTTTTCCATTGGTTGGACATGGGCCAAATTTATTAAAACCTGCTTGAGCAAGAGAATTTAAAGACTCTCCATCCATTTCGAGATTTTTGTATATCATTTGATTAACTTCAAACCATTGTTCACTAATTTCCTTTACTTGTTTGCTCCAGTTCTCATGACTTTCATCTAATTCACCTATTTTTTTATTTAAAAATAAAGTCTCAATGGCTTTCACAAGATCAGGAACTTTAAAATCAACTTTCTTACCTGAAATTGAGGATTTTTGCGATAATTCAATTAGAAATGATTCAATGGTCACATTTGCTGAAATTATACCCATTGAACTCATCCCTCCATTTTCAATTGCGGCTATTACAATATCTATATCAGCCTTTAATTTATCAGAAGCGTATTTCAGAGCGCTGCCATCTTTTGTAACTACTGCCAACATAAATTCTTTCGAGTCAAGCCATTCCTTCGGGGCTTCCTCATAATCCCAAGAAAAAACTTTGGTTTCAATCCATTTCAATTGATCCGGTGTTAGCGTTGCAGGTAATGGACTTTCACCCCCTTCACTTATACATTCGCCATTCCACTTCCCGCGCATAGGGCCGGGCTCCAGACCATTCTTCCATTTCCCTTCGAAGCCATTCTCGTTAAAGGTCAGTTCAATTAATCCAACCGCATTCACCGCGGTGTTGTGAAAGGTTGCGCTTAGGACATTCCCTTCAAGCGTTCCTGTGAGCGTAGCGTTCGGGTATGTACCTGTTATTGCTCCATTCTTCACTTCTGTAAAAGTTACAGTAGCGTTTTCTTCAGCTACGTGGTATGGGGTGTTTAGTTTTATCATTATTTTCTAATGCTTTTAATTCTATTATTATTACCTGATTACAAATCTTCCAATAAGTCGTCATAACCGTTATTTGCCAGCTCTTCGCGCAGGAATCCCAAGAATTCCGGATCAATTTCATCTGTCATATCTCTAATAATCTCTACTGCCTTTCGCATTATTTCTTCGTTGTAGGTTAATTCAGAATCATCATTGAAGCATACACCAACATAATCATCTGGATTTTCTACCAATTGGATAGCTTTTTCACCAGCGGTTGACACCAAATCGCTGCTTTCAAAGTATTCTCCATTTATTGTGGCTGCCGTAAACCAGGTAATGTCTTCATATGATTCTGCTATTTCAATTCCTAAAGCATATGTTTCTTCCGTAAATTCTTTGGCTTTATCTCCATCGAAAAATGGCTGATAGTCACTTTGAATATTCTCACCTAAGGTTCTGAATTCGCTGCTTAAAACAGCCTTTTCTTTAAGGGTCACTAGTAACTCGCCCCACTTCGTTGAATAATACTCCAATGAGTTAATTCCATCAAAAGGCTCTCTATCTGCAAACCAGCATAATTGACCGAAAGTCCGATTAATTTGCTGAATTGTTTCAATTAAGGTGTAGGCACTTTCTTTTCCTTGAAAAGTGCCTTCAACAGCCAATTCAATTAAAATGGATTCTAATTCTAACAATCTATTTCCGTCATATTCTTGACAAAATTCATAGAGGGAAACTCTCCTTTTAACAATAACTTCATTCTTTTCTTTTTCCGCTTCGATTGTTCCACTCCACTTTCCGCGCATAGTTCCAGGCTCAAGGCCTTTCTTCCATTTTCCTTCAAATCCGTTTTCGCTGAATGTGATTTCAATTAATCCAACCGCATTGATTTCGGTGTTGTGAAAGGTTGCATTTAGCACATTTCCTTCGAGTGTGCCAGTAAGTGTGCCGTTGGTGTATGTGCCTGTGATGGCGCCATTCTTTACTTCAACAAATGTTATGTTGTCGTTTTCTTCAGCTACGTGGTAAGGGGTGTTTAGTTTGATCATGATAAATAAATATTAAATAAATTTTATAGTTTCTCTAATTTGATTCAAGGACAATACAGGTCACTGATAATACTTTCTGAAAACGCTATGTAGTCGTATCCTGAACTCACCGAACTCTTCAGGTAGTAATTGGCAGAAATCTCTGAACTTCCTTCGAACTCATGAACGTCGTATCCCAATGCCTTCAAAACATCAAGAATTTGATCTGGTATTGCATTGTCATCGTCTGATAGCCCTGAATGACTACTCGCTGAAATTGAAAAAATAAATTCCGCAAGCTCCTCAGCATCGTTCTGTTCCACAACAGTGTCTAACGCGTAAACGAAATAGCTCGAAAGTAAATTTGAGAAACGCGTAAACTCTTCAAAATCCTCATTAACCTTTGCAATCTCCAATTGTTCTGCTTTAACAACATTTTCAATCAAACCAGATTCTCTCAAAGCGTCAATAGAAAGAGCATATTTATTCATCATTTCCTCTTCCTCTTCCAAGAAAAATGAATTCCAGACATTGACATAATCTTGAGAAATCTGCTCAGCAATCTTTCCGAGATAAACAAACTCAGGTTTAGCGGAAATAAATTCATTCAGTTGACGATACAAATTATCTAAGAATGGTTCCTGAAGATCCAATTCCATTTGACTTGCTTCGGCTAAATTTTCATTTAGTTTTTTAATGAAAGATGACAAACCATTTTCAGTAAAATCTTTCATTTCATATTTTTTTTCACTCATGACTATATCGGTTATATTTCTTACGAATATGTATTTGATTGTTTTATTGTTCAATTACTTTTTTAATAATTCTAGCATATTTCGGGTTATTCTCTCCTTCAACATTCTTATACTTCTCATTATTCAAAATAGGAGCTTTATAGCCATTGGCAGAACCAGATATATGCGGAACCATTACTACACTCACCCCCGCCTGAGTTTTTGTTTTATAAACAGTATCTGACCATTTAGGCACCTCTAATTTTAAGATTCCACAAATTGCATTTCGTGCAGCATTACCGAGAGAAATAATTGCTGAAGGATTAACTAATTTAATTTCCTTTTCTAGAATATCGCTGTGCACTTCCAAACTTTTGAATTGACTTTGTCCATTGCTCCTTCTCTTACCCTCGCGGTAAAATAATTTGTATACATCCGTTAAATACAAATCGTGTGTTTCCAAAAGGGTGTGAAAAAACAAAAGATTCCGCTTGTCTGAAGCTTTGATTTTAGAAGTGGCATTATCCGGATTTCTGATAATACTAAAAGGAACCCACAAATCAATTTCTTCGGATACCGTTACCATACTGTTTTCTGCTCTTAATGGATCCATTGCACAAACCATGAGCACAGGCCTATTCTTTCCTTTCGAAAGTAATACAGGAAAATCAATCCCAACCGTTCTAATTTGCTTCAACTTTATTTCCGCAAAAGCAACCGTTAATTCATTTACAAAAATCGTAAAATCCTTTGGCTTCGCACTTCCATAAAACTCGTGATTGAAATAATCGAAAATCCAACTGTATATTTCTTCTATTCCAACACTCGATTGAATCAGCTTTTCTTCTAGCATTTCTTTAATTCCATCTGGAATAGAAATGGATATATCGGATGAGTTTGAATTAGTCATGATTTATTTAGTTTATTTATTAATATTTTTACCGGCACACTAGGTTTCATTAACCTGAATCTTTTAATCAAATTCCTTTCAACTCCAGATTCGACAAGTGCAACAAAAGCACATAGCTGTTGTCTTTCACCCTTCCTTCAAGAAATGCGCGATAGGTTTTTCCTCCGTCTTGAAAGACTAGCGGTTCGTTACCTTTGGCACCGCCGCCCAACATCATTATAGACTCTTTGTCGTGTAAGTCCTTCGCCATTTCAAACAAGAAGTCGAAGGTTAGTCCATTGATGTGATGTAATTGATACTTCTTAGCGAAAACCAATTTGTTGTACATGTCTTTCTTCGGAAATAATTTCCCTGGCTTGACAGCAATTTCAGAAAGAATATTGGCAAGGAGTTCTTTAGGAACGCGCTCTTCTTTCACGCTTCCGTCTGGTGCGTAAACAACTTCCTTCTTTGTAATTCTTGAAACGGGCTTGAGCTCTGAATCTATGTAAACCCGAGAACTCCCTTGAACAAACCTACCCGTAAGCTGAAGATCAATTTCCGGATCTCCGCTCAACATGGCTTGAGCTATGGCTTCGCCATCGCCATGCACTTTCGTCATTCCTTCGAATGAATTGTTTATAGCGCCTTTGAGCACTCGCAATGATTGAACTTCTTCACCTTTATTAGTAACCAATTTAACAGTCGGTTTCTTCGGTTTTGAATTAAAAATAATTTCTGCATCGCGCCCCTTGGCATCTGCAATATGTATGTATCGTGACATCTTGTTTGTAATTAATTGTTATAACATTCCAAAGTCTACTTCTTCCTCAGCTTCTTCAACCGGAGCTTCTTCCACAAGAGGAATAGCAGATTTGTTTTCGAGGAATTCGAATTCCAACATTCTTCCTGTGAGAACAAAAATTTCGTTTTGACTGCAAAGCACCAAAGCATCGGCTCCTTCGTAATCTGCTCTGTAATTGAACCCGAATTGGAATACATTTCCTCCATCCAACAATTTCAACATGGCTGCCTTTGAGGTTGCATCTTCCCACGTCAATTGATAAACCGTAATGACTTCCAAGTTGAACAAATCGTCTAAATCGCCTTTTGCCAATTCAATTTCACCGTCGTAAGAAGATGGAATGAGGGTGGCGTCTTTACCGTCTAAATAAACGGTCTTTAGCGTTTTTTTATCGACCTCTTGGTTGTTTGCATTGACCGTTTTCAGAGCTGTTGCTCCAGATAGAATCAATGTTTGTCCATCGTCCAGTAGATTCCCTGTTTCACAGGCGTTGCCTGACTTGTCTGACACGACCTCTTCCACAAATCCGTATACTTTATCGCGATCTACCTTGGTAATACCGGCGGCGAATTTCTGTTTATCTATTACAAAAGTTAAGTTCTTAGCCATATTCAATTTATTTAATTTGGTCCCAACCCTTTTTAATGTTTTCTTCTTTCAG
>CAXNNF010000010.1:0-10895 GCA_964203455.1 Bacteroidia bacterium | reverse complement strand
CGTTTGAGAGCCATCGCCATAAATTGCAATCGACTCATTGTTAAGTGCTGCACGAATAAATTTTGAAATCACAAAATCCTTGCTTTGCTTAGGACCAAACGTGTTGAAAAAACGGAAGATGGTGTATTCGAGCCCAAATTCTTTTTCATACGAACGCAAATAGGCCTCACCTACATTTTTCACAATAGCATAAGGCAAGCGAGAGTTGAGCGGGGTGGTGTCTTCATTTTGAGGGAACTCAACGGGTTCTCCATATACTTCGGAAGATGACGAGAAATACACACGACGAACACCCGTGTTTTTAGAAAGTTTTAGGATGTTTTCAATTCCGGCAATATCCTCTAAAACGGCAACTGGGTGTTGCAAAGTTCTCAACACACCAACGAGGGCTGCATAATGGAAAACATAATCGAAACGGTATGCATAAAAAACCGCTGAAATGTCGCGGTAGTCGTTTGCATCGCATTTTATGAAATGAATGTTTTTATGCTCCGAAACGGGCACTTTTGCTAATTCTCCGGTTCGAAGATTATCAACAACAACAACATAATTATCTGCATTTGAAGCCAATTTTTCGGCCAAGCAACTTCCAACAAAACCAGCTCCTCCGGTAATTAAAATTCGTATCATCTTCCTTTTAATAAGTTGAGTAAATATTCTCCGTATCCACTTTTACGGAGTGGTTCGGCAATTTCTTCTAATTGTTTATTGTCGATAAATTTCATTCGCCAAGCAACTTCTTCGATACAACCAATATTCAATCCTTGACGTTCTTGAATTACTTGAACAAATTGTCCTGCTTGCATCAATGAATCGAAAGTCCCTGTATCTAACCAAGCGGTTCCTCGGTCTAGAATACCTACTTTCAATTTGCCTTCTTTGAGATATTGTTTGTTTACATCGGTAATCTCATATTCGCCGCGCGCACTAGGCTTTAAATTCTTGGCAATTTCAACTACCGAATTATCGTAAAAATAAAGACCAGGAACAGCATAATATGATTTCGGCTGGAGTGGTTTTTCTTCAATCGAAACGGCATTCATTTGCTCATCAAACTCAACCACACCATAGCGTTCAGGGTCTGATACATGATATGCAAAAACAACTCCTCCATCGGGATTATTGTTCTTTTGCAAAAGGCCTGTCATGCCTGCACCATAAAAAATATTATCGCCCAAAACCAAGGCGCATTTGTCTTTGCCAATAAATTCTTCTCCAATTACAAATGCTTGGGCTAGTCCATTGGGAACGGCTTGTTCGGCATAACTGAAATTCATACCGAGACGTTTTCCATCACCTAATAATTTTTGGAAATGAGGAAGATCGTGTGGTGTAGAAATAATTAAAATATCTCGAATGCCTGCAAGCATGAGCGTCGACAAGGGGTAATAAATCATTGGCTTGTCGTAAACAGGCATTAATTGTTTGCTAACAGCCAAAGTTAGCGGGTGCAAACGTGTTCCAGATCCGCCGGCTAGAATGATTCCTTTCATCAATCTTCAGGGTGTTTATAAGGTTCTCTTCGAATGGTTAAACTTTCCAAATCTATATCTTCTTCTTCATCAAATACAGCAATCATTGGTTCTTTGTATACTTTAATTGTAAATGCCCGGTCAATAGATAATAGCAATGTAGGAAGAAGAAGTAAATTAGTAAATAGACCCACAAAAATGGTTACCGAAATTAGGAAACCTAAGGCAATAGTTCCACCGAAAGATGAAAAAATAAATATGCTAAATCCGAAAAGCAAAATAATGGATGTGTAAATAATGCTAATACTTGTATCGCGCATCGATGCAATTACGGCAAGTCGAATATCGTTGTTGTGGGTCTTTAAATCTTGTCCATACCTCGAAAAGAAATGGATGGCCGAATCGACGGTAATACCATAGGCAATATTGAAAACTAATATGGTCGATGATTTTAGAGCAATTCCATAAAATCCCATCAATCCGGCAGTAAATAAAAGCGGGATGATATTGGGAATTGCCGAAATCATCAACATCTTAAACGAATAAAACATGAAATACATCAAGCCCGAGATAAGAACGATGGCAGCAAGTAAACTCAACAAAAGATTTTTCACCAAATAATCGGTTCCTTTTAAGAAAACGATGCTTGTTCCGGTTATGCCTACATCGAACTTTTGGGGATTGAAAATGGAGTCAATTTGAGGCCGAATTTCACTTCGAATGCGCTCCATTTCTTTGGTTCCAATATCGGCCATTTGAATAGAAATGCGCGTATATTGTCGTGTGCTGTCAATAAACGAACGTGAGCTGCCGGTTTTCAAATCCATGTTTTGTGCATACGGAAGCAGAAAGGAAATTTCTTCGTTATTGGGTAGAGAATAAAAGCTGGAATCTCCGCTATAAAATCCCTGTTTTGCAAATTTGATAACTTCAACTATGGAAAGTGGCTTTGAGAATTCCGGGTATTTTTTTAGGATTTCTTGCGCTTGTTCAATTTTCCGAAGCGTAGAAAGCTTCATTACACCGTTCTTCTTTTTGGTGTCGATAGCCACTTCAAAGGGCATCACTCCGTGGAAATTCTTTTCGAAAAACTTCAAATCAAGAATGATTTTGTCTTTGCGCGGTATATCATCAGTGAAGTTTCCTGTTGTATGCATTTTACTCATTCCCCAAGCAGAAATTCCAACAATAACGATGGTAATGGCGTAAATCCACTTCCGTTTTTTAGTAACCATTTGAATGAGCCATTCAACCAATGCATCGAAAAAACGATTGTCTAAATGTTTGGTTTGTTTGGGTTTGGGAGAGGAAACATAGGAATAGGCGATTGGCAAGATGGTTAAGCTTAGCACAAACACCTGCATGACATTGATGGAAGATAGTACCCCAAACTCTTTCAGCATTTTACTTTGCACAAAGGCAAACGTGACAAACCCAAGTGCTGTATTGAAATTAGTTAAAAAAGTAGCATTACCAATTTTGTGAATTACTCGCGAAATGGCCTTGATTTTATTTCCGTGACCCTTGTATTCGCGGTGAAAATTATTGGTTAGGAATATACAATTTGGAATTCCAATGATGACAATTAATGGAGGAATGAGTGCAGTAAGAATGGTTATTTGGTAGCCAAGCAGAACCATCGTTCCAACACACCAAACTACACTAATAGCAACGACAAGTAAGGGGAATAGAATTGCCTTTAACGACCTGAAAAATAAGAGTAAAACCAACGCAGTCACCAAGAGCGACATCCACAAAAACATGCCGAGCTCTTTCTTAAGCTTCGCAGAATTCATGGTTCTTATGAACGGCAATCCTGAATAATGAACTTCGGTTTTATGAACCTCAGAGAAATGATGCGTATACGAAATCAGGTGATCGATGAGTTGTTCTCTTCCTTTCGAATCAATGCTGTGTTGATCCATCGTTACCAACATCACCGTTGCATATTTGCCCGATGTTGTTTTGGTAAGTATCAAATCCTTGTAAAAAGGAAGTGATAAGATTACCTGTTTTAAACTATCAAGTTCGAGTTGCGTTTGCGGTGGATTCTTAACAATCCGATCGATTTTAAATCGCTGAAGGGAGTCGTTCCGCTGAAGGTTGTAAACATCCGAAATGGAAAGAACCGCTTTTACCTGTGGGATTTTCTTGATTGAATCGGCGGCATTTGCCCAATCGTTAAAGAAATTACGTTGAAAGAGATTTTCACTCTCCACGCCAATAACAATCACATTGGCATCTTCACCAAACCGTTTCTTAAAGTTCGAATATATTTGAAATTCGGGATCGTCTTCCGGAAGAACCTGAGCAAGTGCATAGTTCATTTCTGCCTTGCTTGCCAGCCAACCCATGTATACCGTAGTACCAGCAATCACAATTAGAATTGCTAAACGATATCGAAGTATTATGCGTGAAAGTGCCGCCCACATAGTGCTTTAGATGAAACTCGCTTTATTTTTTCAGTTATTATTGCCAAAGGCGCTGTTTGGCGAAGGTAGAAAAAACAAGTGTTTCCGCATTCTGTATTTTGAAGGATTTGCAATGAATGCAAGAGAATGTTTGAAATGAAACAATTAAAATTAAAAAAACCTGCATTTGAGAATCGTAAAAAACTCAAATGCAGGTTCTTAAAATAGAGTCAAAGTTTTATTTCCTCTTCCTGTTTATTGAGGAAATGATATTCTAAAAAGTGGTAGGATACATTCACTTTGATGGGTACCCAGATTTTATATTTCATCCACCATTTCATCTGCATGGAAGGGAATCCTTTATTTAAAAAAGCTTCAATAAAAGGATTTACCCACAAGCAAACAGATTTCTCATTTTGCTCTTTCAAGATGTAACGCAAATTATTTTCAATTTCATCGGTGATGAGAATGGAAGGTTCAACTTCACCAGAGCCATTACACGACGGACATTTTTCAAGGGTCTTTATTATGAGTTCTGGACGAACACGTTGCCTTGTAATTTGAATCAATCCAAATTTACTTGGAGGAAGAATGGTATGTTTAGCACGGTCTTGCGCCATGGCTTCCCGGAGCTTGTCAAATAAGACTTTTCGGTTGTTCGGAGAATGCATATCGATAAAATCGATAACAATAATTCCACCCATATCGCGCAGTCGAAGTTGACGTGCAATTTCAATTGCCGCTTCCATATTACAATCAAAAGCATTGGTTTCTTGATCGTTATCCGAACGAGAACGATGTCCACTATTGACGTCAATAACGTGCATTGCTTCGGTGTGCTGAACTATCAGATAAGCACCACTTTTCATGCTTACATTTTGTCCAAACGCTGCTTTTATCTGACGATCAACACCGAATGCTTCAAATACATCTTCTTTGCCTTTGTGCAGTTTCACAATTTTCTCCTTATCGGGAGCAATGTGGGCGATGTAATTTCGTACTTCGTTGAAGATGGTTTGGTTGTCGACAACGATACTATTGAAAGAATCATTCAAAATATCGCGCAACAATGCGGATGTTCGTTTAATCTCGCCGAGCACTTTCTCTTTCGGTTGAGCACTTGGAAGATTGGCAGCCAATAAATTCCAACGTTCTACAAGTTCGTTGAGATCTTGGTCCAATTCGGCTACCTTTTTATTGGCAGCAACGGTTCTAATGATAACACCAAACCCTTTCGGTCGGATGCTCACGATGAGCCGCTTGAGTCTATTTCGTTCTTCCGACTCTTTGATTTTCTGCGAAATGGAAACCTTATCGCTGAAAGGCACGAGTACCAAATATCTTCCTGCCAGCGAAAGCTCAGAGCTAATGCGTGGGCCTTTTGTGGAAATAGGTTCTTTGGCAATCTGAACCAGAATCGGGCTGTTGTTTTGAAGCACATCGGCAATCTTTCCATCCTTATGGATTTCGGATTCCATTTTAAAATCGACAAGCGATGAACTTGGAAGTTTGTTTGCCAATCCTTGTCGCATAAATTTAATGAGCGACGGAACTTGCGGACCTAAGTCGAGATAATGCAGAAAAGCATCTTTCTCATAACCAACATCTACAAAGGCAGCGTTGAGTCCGGGCATAATTTTCTTTACTCGTCCTAAATAGATATCACCTACGGCAAAGCTACTATTGCTTTTTTCTCGGTTTAACTCTATTAATCGACGATCTTCCAGTTGTGCAATGACGATCTCATTGCCGGAGGCATTGATGATCAGTTCTTTGTTCACGTATGTATTCTAAGTTTTCCGGCGAAGTTTATAGAAATGACAAAAAAGGGCACATATAGAATGGCCCTTGGAGTCATTTAATCCGGAGTTTGAAACAGGAACAAAATACCAATGAAAGAAAAGAACGGTAAATCCATAGGATTAAACCCAATGTTCTTTTCGATCGGTACTTGTTAATTATTTCTTCTTGTGACGATTTTTCCTTAAACGCTTTTTGCGTTTGTGAGTAGCCATTTTATGACGTTTTCTTTTTTTACCGCTTGGCATAATAATTTTTTTTATTGATTAAACTTATTGAATTCGTTGAATACGTATTTCTGCTTCTTTAAGCAGCAAAGTATCCTTACTATTTTTTTTCAGTGCTTGTAGAGTTTGTAGAGCTTCTTTTTTATCACCGTTCGCTTCAAGTGCATCGCTCAAATATATTTGAACTTCATATAGATCGGGTTGTAAAGAAAGTACTTTCTCAAATCGAGAAACTGCCTTGTCGTATTGCCCACTCTGCATGGAGAAAAATCCTAGATTCAGCTGCGCTTCTATATTTGTTGAGTCTGCACTCACCGCTTCCCGAAGCAACATAATGCCTTTCATGGGTTCTTGACTTCCGCTAACATAAGCAATTCCCAACTGCGTTTTGACATCGTTGCTCTTGGGATCAAGCTCATTGGCTTTCACCAAACAATCAATTGCTCGTTGAGAAAAGGCAGTTTTATCTTCCCCCTCAAAAAAGCGGGCAAGTCCCAAATAGCGTTTGCCTGCAACGAGCCAATCAGCTAAACTATTTGAAAGCTCGGCTTTTTGGAAAACGTATTCGGCAGCAATACCGGGTCGCATTTGACTATCCCAGACGCTAGTTAGCGAATCGAACCAGACAAATTTTTCTGCTCCATTTGCCTTATTCAGGCGATCTTCAAAGAACTCTATTCGAACAAGTGCTTTAGCATCACTACTTTTCTTAACAGCCTCTAACTGTGTTTGAAACTGTTCATTGGCAGCAACTTCAAGATTGGGTGACTTAGATTCTTCTTTTCGATATCCTTCTCGGGGCAACAAAAAAACTGCAGCACCAATTATAAGAGTTCCAGAAATTACAAGAATCTGATTGCGTGTCATCCAAATAAATTATCAGGCTTTAACCGATTTCTTTACTTTATCGCTGAATGTTTTAGCCGGCTTAAAAGAAGGGATAAAATGCTCAGGGATAATGATGGTTGTGTTTTTGGAAATGTTACGGCCTTTTTTAGTTGCGCGTTTTTTAACTATGAAACTCCCGAATCCACGAAGATATACGTTCTTTCCAGAAGATAAATTGGTTTTAACGGTTTTCATAAAAGCTTCAACAGTAGCTTGTACGGTTACTTTTTCAATTCCTGTTTTATCTGCAATCTCGGCAACAATTTCAGCTTTGGTCATGGCTGTTCAAATTTTTAAGGATTTATGATTGATTTAGTTTTTTGATAATCTACGTTTTACGTCTCTGAAAAACGGGTGGCAAAGATAGTGGTTTTATTTTCAAACGAAAAAGTTTTTTTCAATACTTGAAATTATTATCATTGCTGCAATGTATAAGGCAAACATGGTTTTTTCAGAGCAATTATTAGCATGGTATAGCACATCTTTCCGCGCGTTACCATGGAGAAAAACCAAAAACCCATACGCAATTTGGCTCTCTGAAATCATTCTACAACAAACACGGGTTGAACAAGGAATGAAGTATTATTTCGCTTTTTTGGAGAACTATCCAACAATTTTTGATTTAGCAAATGCACCTCAAGATGATGTGCTTCGACTTTGGCAAGGTCTCGGATATTACTCAAGAGCAAGAAACCTTCATGCAACAGCTATTCAAGTTCGAGATCAGTACAATGGTGTTTTTCCTTCAACGTATTCAGAAATTCTTGCGCTTCCTGGCATTGGTCCATACACTGCTGCTGCAATAGCTTCTTTCGCATACAATATTCCCGAAGCGGTTGTTGATGGAAATGTTTACCGTTTCCTTTCTCGTCTTTTTGACATTCAAACGCCAATCGATTCATCCAAAGGACAAAAGGAATTTAAGATGCTCGCTCAATCGCTTCTTAACCCCTCAAATCCAGGTGATTTCAACCAAGCAATGATGGAATTTGGTGCAGTGGTTTGTAAGCCAGCCAATCCAGATTGCTTAAATTGTGTTTTTCGAGAGCAATGTTATGCGTATAAAAATCAAACAATTAAGGCGCGCCCCGTTAAATTTCAAAAAACGAAAGTTAGAAATCGCTACCTCATCTTTTTAATATTTGAAGATCAACTTGGTCAAACACTCATTCAGAAAAGATCCGATTCCGATATTTGGGCAGGCCTTTATCAATTTCCTGAGATAGAGTTAGAAAACCATAACATAGAATCCTCCTTTGTTGATTTTGGGCAATTGCATCCATTTTTTATAAATGAGACTTATCTCGTCAAACATATTTCAAATGAAGTTCTTCATATTTTGAGTCACCAACGACTTTTTACACGTTTCCTTCATATTCAGGTAAATTCACTCAACAGCGTTTATTTTAATAATTCCGAAATTGTAAACACGGATCAACTCAAAGAGAAAGCGTTTCCAAGACTTATGACTCGTTATTTGGAGGAGCTGTCGAACGATAATATGCTATGATGCCGGCCCAAAATTGGAATTAAGGACTTACCAAATTTACCCCTAGCAAAAAGTAAAAGGTATTTCCTAGGGTATTTTGCATGGCGTAGGGTTGGTCGCCAAAGAAACCGCGAAAGAACTCTTTTCCTTCGGGAAGTCGATCGGCTTCGAAACTATAGTTATAACGGAATCCTGCCTGTGCAGAAAGCCACAAAAAACTCGAAATAGAACGTTCGTATACAGCACGAATGCGTAATTCTCCACGTCTTAACTCAAGGTCTTGCAATGCGGGAGAAGTGTTTCTACTGCCAAGGTGATAAGACTGACCCTCGAGTTCATAACCAAATAATGCTAACGATCTAGCAGAAAAAGTACGTCGGTAATGCACTCTTGCAGGAAAGAGAATTTCGCATCCATTTTTTCGGTTGGGTGCTGTATAGTTGAGCAAGAATACCGGAATGTAATTCATCTCTCCAACTCTGTATGTACGAGATAAACCAAAACCAATCATTTTTCTATCGCCTTTCTTTTGGCCCCAAATAGCAGCAACGGAAGACCGAAGATATTTTAGGTTGATAGAATTGAACCCGTAGTCTCCACTTAAATCTGCAGATGCTTGCACAAGCAAGAAACTTCTCTCATTGAAAGGTTTGAAAATGGTGGTATTGAGTCCAGTTGTGCGAAGGCCGTTATCTTTTAAAGTAGTGATTAGGTCGTTGGAAGGAGAAGATATAAGCTGATTGAATTTATAACGCTGTTCAGCATAATTGGCGCCCAATTGCACGATGATGGCGTTATTTGAAATTACAGGAATGTTTACAGCTAATCGCAAACCATGCGAGTATTGAATGGAACCAAAACCCGGCGTATTTTGGGTAGCATACGAAGATTGAATAGGATTAAAAAGTGTATCCGTGGTTAAATCGTAACCTCCTTGAAAATCGTAACCGATAGAAATGAGTTTAGATGGACTAAGGTCGAAAACTTTAGAAGTGCAGTACTTTTTGATAGATTGGTCTACGAAATTGTAGCTGTCGTATTGACTAAAATCTTCATCCGCAGGAGGATTAGCGGTAGTATCTGGTTGCGCGATTGCAAGAATAGGGAAAGTGAAAAAGAGAACTAGAAGTTTATTAAGCATATTAAACTATTGCTTTTTGATTTCTAATCGTTTCCAAACATCTGTTCTACCAAAGGCTGAAATACCGATGTAACCCCTAATGTCTAGGGTGTTTTTATCTTTCATTTTAATAGTGCAACTATAGGTACTACCATTTTCGGGGTCGTAAATGGTGCCTTCGGTCCATTCGCCAGCGCTTTTAAAAGTGAAATCTTTAAGTAATCTAAAACCTTTTATTGGAACATTTCTTAAGGCTACATCTGGATTGTTTTTATCTACTTTCGGTTTATTGGTAACTGAGTCAATGGGCGCTCTGAGCCATACAATTCTTCCGAAATACTTTGTTCCAAGCTTTTCGATTTTCACGCGCACTTTTCCATTGCTAGGTTCCCACACACCAACTAAATCGTCGGCTTGCTGTGCATAAATGGCATTTGAAGCAAAAAGTAAAGTGAGGAGAATCAATAGTCTAATAGGATTTTTCATAGTTTCTTTTTTAGAATTCAAGTTCAAATTCGAGATCTGCCGTTAGTATTAAGGTTGATTCGGAATCGTTTTTTAAATCTACATCGAGCACAATATACATCATTGTTTGATTAAAAAACGCTGCAATTTCGGCTTCGGAAGAACCCTTTAAAACTACCTCTTTTTTACCTTCTTCGAGTGGATTAGCAACTGCAAGTTGTGCCATATTTACATTATCTCCAGCAAGGCTCATTACAATAGAGTTAGCTAAGTCTGTTGATGTGGAATCTTGGAAATAGATAATTGCTTTGGTAAGTTTTGCTGATTTCACTTCGTCTCCATCTATGACTAACTCTTTTTTGATTGCAGATAAATCTAACGTATGTTCTGCTTGAGTAGAATTTGCTCCACTAAAAAGCGGAGCCTCTAGGGTAAAATTTGCTTTTTCTATTTTATAAGTTGCTTTTTTGCCAGAGCCGTTGCAAGAATAAAAACTTAAAATAGCGATAAGTATAACAAAGGAAATTAGATGGGATGTTTTCATTGACGCAAGTTAAATTACAATGATGTATAAAACAAAGATTATGGAAAATTACCATAATGACGGTTTGTAATTCTTTTATTATTGTGACATACCAATTATAAGAATGACCCTTTCCCTTGTGCTAAATCCCATGGCAGTATTGAGTTTTTAAGGTTCTTTATTTTCATTATCAAATCAAAGATTTTTGCAAATCATTGCGATTGGTTTATAAACTGGATATTTCTGCATTAAATTTTTGGCTGAATGTATATGCAGATTACTTCCCCCAAATAAAATAGTGTGCAAAAATCCTCGTTATATTCGCCAGCACAAAAAATTTATTGAATGAGAATTAGTATTATTTTGACATTAATTGCGTCTTTAATTATCTCGCTTCTTTGCTCATGCTCTGAAGAAGAAATTACAATGCCTCGCCCTCGAGGATATTACCGCATCGATTTGCCTGAAAAAGCGTATCAAAAATTTGAGTCAGAATGCCC
>CAXNNF010000009.1:0-11153 GCA_964203455.1 Bacteroidia bacterium | reverse complement strand
TGCTCGGGCATAAGCAATCCTCCATTATCCGTTTCGGCACGTTGAAATCCTTGATCTTGAGCACCTAAGAATACCATATTGGTGTCGTAACGGGCAGTTAGTGAAGAATAATACTGGCTAATGTTCAAGCCATTCATCGAAATATTAGTAACCTGTTGGAGATTGTTAGTTGAAATATACGTTCCTCCATCAGTGTTTATCAATTGAAATTCAGAACCATCGGCCTTTCTTAAACAGTTAACACCCGGATTATCAGCATGCAGTTTGGATGTCATATTCTGATAGTAATCGGGCCATTCATTGATTTTAGTCCAAGTAGATCCGCCATTGACACTTCGATAACATTCAATGTCACCAAAATAAAGTAAATCGGGCGTATTGACAGAAGCATTAAAACTGGTTTTGAAAAAAGGAGATTTCCCAAGCTCGGTCATTAAAGTCCAATCAACACCTTGATTTGTTGAACGAAAAATCTTTTGATCGACATAGGCATACAAAGAAACATTTCCATTGGGAGCGAGATAACCGGTAAGCATGGTGTATCCTTGAGGAATTCCAGGTAATACACCAACGTTTGTTAATGTTGAATCGTTCAATCCAATTCGGTATGCCTGATCATTATGAACCAAATACGGCGATGTGTTTCCGTATTCTGGAGCCCAAATATCGAACTGATTCAAATCGCTATTGCCAACATTAGGAACCGCATAGAAAAGCGAAAATGTAGCACCGCGATCTGTCGATTTGTACAACTGTACACTCGAAGGTATTCCGATTGAATGTCCTCTAAGTAACACCAAGACCGTTGCCAAAGAATCGTCGCAAACCTGGACACGTTCGATGCGTTCGGAGCCAGCGGTCATTAATGGAAGCCCTGTTGAACTTTGCCACGTTTCACCTTCATCATCCGAATAATAGATGAATCGGTCACTTGTTCCAACAAGGATTCGTTTACTTCCGTTTCGATGAATAACTCGAACCAATTCGATGGATTCAAATTTAAGTTGGTCGTTTAGCACTTCCCAATTACTACCATTGATTGAACCTCTCCAGATGTTTCCACCATCCGAACCCAGATAAATCTTTCCGTTACTAGTATCATAATCGGCAGTGTGTGTTCTGCCAGCCAAGTTCCCACTTCCCTTCTCCGTCCAAACGCCTTCTAATAATCCACCTGCAATACTAACAGCCCCTCCTGATTTGCTCAAATTTTGAGCATTTTGGTATTTTTTCCAACGTGTTTTTCGATCCATTTCACGCCAATCGGTTCCCGGAGCTGCTTTGTGAATGTGTTCTATCCAGGCCAATCGACGCTGTTGCTCTTCGGATTCATCTTCCTCTTTTCCAAGAGCACGAATTCCACCAGATGTTGGCAAAAATTGGTGTTTTTCGAAGGTTGGTTCTAATAGAATTACACCCGAAATTAATACACTTAATACAATGAATGTGGGGATGATTATTACGAAAAGACGATTGAGCATTGTAAATTATTTCAGAAAACAGAAGCTAGACGTGGCTAAAATAAGTGAAAAGCGGAGAACTCTCATTTTTAAATAAAATTCTTTGTAAATTTCGGAATGAAAAATTGGCTAAATGATTTTCGATATTTATCGGGTTATTCCATAGCTATTGTGAGTTATTTCGCACTCACATTCCCCCATTATTTCGCCTTTGGAACCACAATTTATGCGTTCGTCCTCATCCCGCTTTTCGAACATTTCATTCCATTTACCGATAAAAATTATAATGAATTGGAAGAATCTTATGTCGCTAAGAAATCACGATACGATTATTTTCTTTGGTTGAGTGTTCCCATACAATGGGGAATTGTTCTTTATTTTTTGATGCTCGTTAGCCAAAATAGTTATTCGGCTTTGCAACTTATCGGAATGACATCCGCTGTTGGAGTTTGTTCGGGGGTTTTGGGAATTAATGTTGCGCATGAATTAGGACATCGCAGCAATAAGTTGGAACAATTTTTCTCTCAACTGCTCTTGTTAAGTTCACTGTATCTGCATTTTTTTGTTGAACATAATCATGGACATCACCGGTATGTTGCTACTCCTAATGACCCTGCAACTGCTCGTCTCAACGAGAATGTGTATCGATTTTTATTGAGATCAATGAGAGATGGATATGTTTCTGCTTGGCACATTCAAACAGGAATTCTCAAAAAACAACATATTTCATTTTTCAGTTTACGAAACACCATGCTACTTTTTCAGATTGCACAAATCCTATTGATGGTTCTCATACTCATCCTTTTCGGCATTAAAGCAACACTTCTGTTTATTGCATCTGCCTTTATTGGAATCATTCTATTGGAGATAATCAATTACATCGAGCATTATGGATTGCTCCGAAAAGAAGTAAAATTGGGTGTATACGAAAAAGTTCAGCCTTGGCATTCCTGGAATTCGGACCATGTTTTTGGGCGAGTTTTCTTGTTCGAACTTACCCGACACTCCGACCATCATTACAAAGCATCCCGAAAATATCAAGTGCTTCGTCATTTTGAAGAAAGTCCGCAGCTTCCATCAGGATATCCTGCCATGATGCTACTTTCTTTAATCCCATCTATGTGGTTTCGCGAGATGAATCCGCGCGTTCAAGCTATTCAAACCCCTTCCCTCAAAACATCACGAGAGGATGCTTGAATCGTGGGAAAGATGAGCATATCGGCAATGGAAATGCGATAGGGCGATTCGATAATGTACCGTATCGACTCCGCAATATCTTCAGCTAGCAGGGGTTGAAGACCTTTGTACACATTTGCTGCACGTTCAGCATCACCCTTAAATCGCACCAAAGAAAATTCAGTTTCTACCATACCCGGAGAGATCGAGCTCACTCGAATTCCCTTCGGAAGCAAATCGATTCGCATGCCTTTCGTAAGAGCTTCAACAGCAAATTTACTAGCACAGTATACATTTCCGTTCGGGTAAACTTCCCTACCTGCGATTGAGGACACATTCACAATTTGAGCTCCTTCGACTTTTTCCAACAATGGAATTACCGCACGACTCAGGTAAAGCAAACCCTTCACATTGGTATCAATCATCTGATCCCAATCGTCGGGATCTCCATCTTGAACGGCACCGAGTCCTGCAGCCAAACCTGCATTATTTATTAGTACGCGAATGTTCCGGAATGCTGCTGGAATTGAGTCAACAAACTTTTCAGATTCCTTGCGGTTTCGAATATCGAAGGAAGCAATAAAAACATCTGCTCCTTTTGCCTCAAGTTCCGATTTCAAGATTTCTAAACGCTCGGTACGTCGACCTGTTAGAATTAGTGAACGCCCGGTTCTTGCAAGCAATTCTGCTGTAGCTTTTCCTATTCCGGAATTCGCTCCGGATATGATTTTCGTTTCATTCTTCATGATTGAGAAGTTGGTTTTTAAGTGCGACAAGTCGATTCAAATCAGCAAATAAATAAAAGGCAATAAATAAAAATGGAATGGCTGGCATTCTAAATCGGACAAGCGTTCCAAGAATGGGTGTACTTAATCCCATGATTGAAAAAAGAACCAAAACGAAACTGACACAAAACCAACCGGCGGCACGTTTAATAGGATCTTCTTGTGGAGTATAAAGTGCAATGGCTAAAATAAAACAAAGCAGAATAAAAGCATTTTCGAATGCGGCAAACCATTGAAGTGCATTGTGAGCATCAATGATACTGGGTCGAAAGGCGGCGTTAAAAAGCGCTTCTGGAAGATTCCTAAGAAAGCTGAAAATATTGGGATCTAGAGGATTCATGTGCAATACACTTCCTGCATCGGTATAATATGCCAACCGAATAATGGCTTGCTGCTTACTTGAAATTACTTCGAGGAAATTAATCGATGGAAAAATATATTGAATATTCGCACCCACGATTCCAACCACCAAAAGGCTGCTCAAGAAAATAAATCTCACCCGCTTAAATTCATATATCTTGTTGATTAATAAGGCCAGTGTTCCGGGAATTAAGGCAATGAGAATATAGATTTTAAGCAGATAAAATCCCAGTATCGCAAAAACAATCATGACTGGATATTTCCAACGGAAGCCTGATAAAACCCATCGAAAACAGGCCGAAATAAAAATCCCCATCAGAAGAAACACGACACCTTCTTTTAAAACACCCGAGCCCCAGCACAAAACCGATGGCATCAAAAAAACAGCAAAACCAAGTAAATAAGGACTTTCGTTGAGAAAACGGTAAAATGTTTTGTAAATAAACGACAATCCTAAAAGCGAAATCAGACACCAAACAAGGATATGAACAGCATATACACCCAATGAAAAAACCCGAACAATTGCATTTAGTCGAATGAGCGTTCGTGTATCGTTATACACCCCATTTTCAACATCGTATGGACGATACCAGTTGCTCATCTTGAAATAATAGTGATCGAAATACGGAGCATTTTTATCCAAACCGAAAATCATTCGAAAGAAATCGCTTGGTTTTTCATACAATGCCTCATGCATAAAGCGCGAATCGTCGAACAACTTGAACATATCAGCAGTCGAGCGATCTTTATAATAATCATTGTAAATCCATGCGAGTGCTAGTCCGCATAAAACCTTTGCTATTAAAAGAATAACAGGGGCAAATCGGGGCAATCCGGGAAGAAAAAAGGCGCTACTTTTCCAAACAATCAGAAGTGCAACAAGGAGGTAAAGAAAAGAAAGTAGAACTTCCATGGGTCAAAGATATTAATTCGCGCAATGAAGTTTGGTTGTTTACTTTTGAATTGGAAATCGACGAATAAAAAATAAACGCATAACATGGAATTTCAAGCTGGTGGTATTCAGTGGAACGTATCTCAATTTGGGCAAGGTCCTCAATACCTCATTGCATTTCATGGATATGGACAGGACGCACAAGCGTTTAAACATTTCTCCGAAATTAGTTCCGATACATACAGCATTCTCTCTATCGATTTAGCGTTCCATGGAAAACACACGGAATTCCCAAAAGGTTTTTTGTTTAACCGCGAGTATGCCGATATCTGGCTCAGCGCATTGTTAGATGCTATTGGACAAAATACCATTGGCTTGATTGGATATTCCATAGGTGGACGAATTGCGATGAGCATGTTGGAGTGGTTCCCCGATCGAATTTCTGAATTGATTCTGTTTGCACCGGATGGACTTCCCGTTCCAAAAACCTATTTATTTTTGACTCGCACGCTTTTGGGTCAATGGATTTTCAAAGGATTCATCAACTCGCCGCGAATTGCTTTTTCACTTATTATGATGGGTGAGAAACTGAAATTAATCTCAGTAAAAGTGGCAGATTTTTATCGAACGGAAATTTTGGATGCCAAAAAGAGACAACAACTTTATGATACTTGGATGGCATATCGCAAAGCTTTACCTTCTAATAATAGGTTAAACAAGCAATTGAAAGGCGACAGCAAACACGTGATGTGTATTCTTGGATTAAGAGATGCTGTTATCAAACATGCCATTACACGAAAACATGCTCGAAAGCGATTTCCTGATTTGCAATTGATTGAACTCGATTTAGGTCACAACCTACTAAGCAATAAATCAATTAAACATCTTTCTTCTTACTGGAACAAATAAAAAAAGCGACACAAGGTCGCTTTCAATATCGTTAAAAAGAGAAGATTAGCGCTTATGTAGTTTTTCGCTTGACACTGTCAAACGCTTACGGCCACGAGCACGACGAGCAGCCAATACACGACGACCATTTGCAGACGACATGCGTTCGCGAAATCCATGTTTGTTTCTTCTTTTGCGAAGTGAGGGCTGATACGTTCTTACCATGACTTAAAATTTGGGAATGCAAAAGTAGGGAGTTTTTCGTAATCTCCAAACGATTATGCAAATATTTTTTAAACTTTACTGAAAAGAGACAAATGATGGAATAGATTTTTGATTTCTTCGGGTGAATTAAAGCTGTGCAAACAAATCCTCAAACGCTCTGTACTTTCAGGTACTGTTGGCGAAAGTATGGCTCGAATATCAAAACCGGCTTGTTGAATAAATTGGGCCGCTTTTTTCACTCGTTCATTTCCCTCAAAAAGCAAACCTTGAATAGGTCCTGAAGCAGGCAGGAATTTAAGTTCTGGATTTTCAAGAGCAAGTTCTCTGAAATAGTCAATATTATTGAATAATCTTTGTTTTGCCTCAGGATTTGAAACAGCGAATTGATAGGCGCATTTAATGGTCAATAATTCATTTGTTGGAAGCGCTGTTGAATAAATAAAGGAGCGCGCGAAATTGATTAAGTATGAACGCAGCATATTTGAGCAAACTACCACAGCACCATGCGCACCAATCGATTTACCAAAGGTGTAAATACGTGCTATGCATTGCGCAAGAACATGTTCTTCATGCACGAGTCCGCAGCCCTTTGAACCAAAAATTCCATTCGCATGCGCTTCATCAACTACCATAAGTACGCCCGTTTCAGCGCAGAGTTGTGCAAAATCATTCAAAGGAGCGAAGTCGCCATCCATCGAATACAAGCTTTCTACAACAATGTATACCTGACCGCTTGACTGCTTCAACAATCGTTTGGCATCTTCAATATCGTTGTGATTAAAAGCAAATGCTTTCGCATGCGACAAACGAATACCATCATGTATCGATGCATGAATCAGGCGATCGTATAGAATCGTATCTCCTCGTTGAGGCACCGAGGAAAAGAACCCAAGGTTTGCATCGTAACCCGAATTGAAAATTAAAGCAGCATCAGCATGGTGAAAATCAGCCAGGAAAACTTCTAACTCTTCAGCCAAACGAGAATTACCTCGAATTAATCGAGACCCTGTGGAGCCGTTTAAACGAATGCTTGAATGATCAATTTCTTGTTGAACCGCATCGTAAATTTCTTGTTGACGCGCTAAACCCAAATAATCGTTCGAACAAAAATCAATAAGCTCATCCCCTATTTTTAAAACACGAAGAAGCCCGGCATCATTCCGTTTGCTTAAACGTGCTATTAAATTTTCGGGCATCGATGCGTCCATCATTTTAAAAAACAATCAAAATGAGCTGATGAAAACGCATTAAACAGTTTGGGCAGAGACCGCTTTTTTTCGATCCTTGAATGCCGCTTTGGGAGTTAATCCAAGAATCTTAAACATCTCCATATCGGTATCAAATTCAGGATTCGGAGTAGTGAGTAATTTATCCCCAGCAAAAATTGAATTTGCTCCCGCTAAGAAACACATTGCTTGCCCTTCTAGTGACATTTGCTGACGCCCAGCAGAAAGTCGAACTGCAGTTGTTGGCATAAGAATACGCGTTGTTGCAATCATGCGAATCATATCCCAAATTGGAACTGGCGGTTGATCTTCCATGGGAGTTCCTTCAACCGCAACAAGCGCATTGATTGGAACGGATTCTGGATGAATTGGCAAGTTTACAAGCGTATGCAACATACCGCAACGATCTTCTTCGGATTCGCCCATTCCGATAATTCCACCTGAACAAACTGTAATATTTGCTTTACGAACATTCTTAATGGTATTCAAACGATCCTCGAAATTTCGGGTTGAAATAATGTTCCCGTAATTTTCTTCGGATGTATCGATATTATGATTGTATGCATACAAGCCAGCATCAGCAAGACGTTGGGCTTGATGTTCATTAATCATTCCCAAAGTGCAGCATACTTCCAAATCCATTTCATTCACTGCCTGAACCATTTCAATTACTTTATCGAAATCGCGGTTGTCGCGCACTTCCCTCCAAGCAGCACCCATGCAAACACGCGATGCTCCGCCCTCTTTTGCACGATTGGCATATTCAATAACCTGTTCAACACTCATTAATTTATGCGCATTTACGCCTGTCGAATAACGTGCAGCCTGTGGGCAATATCCACAATCTTCGGAGCAACCTCCTGTTTTAATTGAAATTAGTGAACTTACTTGTACCTCAGATCCGACGTGGTGCTGACGATGAACATTTGCTGCTTCAACAACAAGTTCTAACAATGGTTTACGATATATTTCCAGGATATTTTCCTTGCTAAGAAGCGGACGATTTGAGTTCATGTATGAATGATTGTGTTCAAACAAATGTAAATGAATGCCATTAAATCAGAAATGCAAATGTACCAAAGAGCGCTTTGTTAATTACGTTATTTTTGCGGGGTATGGAAATTCACATTATTACCGTTTTACCCGAATTGCTCGAAAGTCCTTTTGCGCATTCCATATTAAAGCGGGCACAGCAAAAAGAAATCGTTCAAGTTCATGTACATAATTTACGTGAATATTCGCTCGACAAACACAAAAGCGTTGATGATTACGCATTTGGAGGCGGCGCTGGCATGGTGATGATGATTGAGCCCATTGTTCGATGCATAGAACATTTGCAGACTCAAGGCAATTTTGATGAGATCTTATATATGACTCCAGATGGCGAGCGATTCAATCAACAAATTGCCAATCAGATGTCGACGTTGAAACGGATTGCAATTATTTGTGGGCATTACAAAGGAATTGACGAACGCGTTCGAGAACATTTTGTAACGCGGGAAATATCGATTGGTGATTATGTATTATCGGGAGGAGAATTAGCAGCGGCGGTTGTATCGGATGCAATAATTCGATTGATTCCCGGTGTGCTGAACGATGAAACGTCGGCGCTCACCGATTCTTTTCAGGATAATTTATTAGCTCCACCCGTTTATACAAGACCAGCTGAATACAGAGGATGGAAAGTTCCACCTATATTATTGAGTGGAAATACCCCTGCTGTTGACCAATGGAGATTTGAGAAATCACTTGAAAGAACGCAGCAAAGACGGCCAGATTTACTCGACGAATAATTTTTTTTCAAATAATTGCACAGACAAAAGATTTTTTCCCTAATATTGCACTCCTTTTTAGAAACCCCATAGGTTTATCACAATGGACTTCCTATCACAAATTGCCAGTCAGCTCATCGAAAAACGCGAGCTTCCTTCTTTCAAAGCAGGAGATACTATCACCGTACATTATAAAATTAAAGAAGGTGAAAAAGAACGTATTCAACAGTACCCAGGTGTTGTAATTCAACGCAAAGGTGCTGGTGTTACTAGTACTTTTACCGTTCGGAAAATTTCTAACAGCTTAGGTGTTGAGCGTATCTTTCCTGATAATTCTCCTTTCATCGATAAAATTGATGTGAATAAGCGCGGTGTTGTTCGTCGTGCACGTATTTTCTACATCCGCGAATTGAAAGGTAAAAAAGCACGTATCAAAGAAAAAATGGTTTAATCCATTATATTCTTTCTGTAATATTAAAAACCCTGTTGTTCATTCAACGGGGTTTTTCTTTTTCCCTCTATGGGCCGCAATTGATTTTATGTAGAACAGTTCTCATGCTATTCTTTAGCTTCAATGTGTTTTTGAAATCGAATAGAGGAAATCGATTAATCACAAAAAATCCCGATTCTTTGAGGAACAGGGATTGTATATCATTCCATTAAATTTCAAGATCAATTCACTACATAAGTTACTTTGATTTTTTCTGACCAGCTCCAGAAAATGATGTTTTTTTCATCCGAACGATCCTTCTCGAAGAAATTGTTTCCTAATTCCTGACTTAGCTGATAAAGCGCTGGCTGCAAAAAGCGATCACTTTTGCGAACTTCGCGTTGAATTTCTTTACGCAGCATTAAGGGAACGATATCCATCAAATCTATTGCTTCAGTTTTAACGCTAAGCATTTTTCCCACTTTGCGGCCCATAGCTTTTGCCAGGGATTCTGCTTCTATGTTACTATTTTCAATTGCCTGACGATACGCTCGTTCTTTCAATACTATATGATCTTTCATCTTGATATCGATCATTTCTAAATTCAATGGCCTGCCATATATCTTACTTAATGAATCAATCATTCCATATTTCTTGGCAGTAAAACATTGCGTCCAATTTAACATGCGAGAACCATAGCGAGAATAATCTGAAGCGTCTTCTTTTTTTGGAATTTGAACACCTAATGCAATTAGTTTTGATTCAAACTCATCCATTCGCTTTGCTTTTATTCCTTGCAATGAGTCTTCAATTATGCGGAATCGCTCTCTTTCTTTTTGCATTCGCTCCGGAGATTTAACATCTTCGACTTCCATGTGCGGAGGAACATCATCCTGAGCAAGGGTTGAATAGTCCGATTCTACCACATCCATCTCGGCTGGCATTTCCATAACTGCATCTGCAACTATTTCCTTTTGAACGTAATTGGTTAAATTCACTGCACCGCGGTCTAGGCGTAGATTTACCACAAAACTATCAGGCGAAAAAGTAATTATTCCATTCGCCTCAACTTCGATGGTTGTAACAGATTGATTTTGTGCAGTTGCATTTCCCATCAATAGGCAAAATCCAACTACGGGAGTCAACTTTCTAAAAATCATATTCCAAATTGTTCTCGAGCATCCCCAATAAGTTTCATCACTCCAGCATGATCATGCGCTTCGGCATAAACACGCAAAAGCGGCTCTGTTCCGGAAGGACGAACCATTAACCACTCATCTTCACTCACAAAGAATTTGTATCCATCCATATCTTCCAAACGAATCACTGGACGATTCCCAATCGATTTTACCTCACCATTTTTACATGATGTGATGACACGTTGCTTTTCGGTTTCGGGTAAATGTAAATCGTTACGATCAACGCTGAATGCTCCGGTAATTTCGTAAACTTCTTCAATCAGCTCATTCAGCGTTTTGCCCGACTTGGCCATAAATTCCCAAATAACCAAGCCCATCCAAATTCCATCACGTTCTGGAATATGTCCTTTTATGGCGATTCCACCCGATTCTTCACCACCCAACAAAACATCATCTGTGATCATAATTCCAGCAATGTACTTGAATCCGATTTTCACAATATCTAAATCCAAATTATAATGGTTGCAGATATTTTTCACCTTAACGGTAGAAGAAAATGCTGTGCATACTTTTCCGTCGAGCCCTTTGTATTTCTTTAAATAATGGATGAGCAATAAAATGATATGGTGAGAATCGACAAAATTCCCTTCATTATCGAATAAACCAATACGATCGGCATCACCATCGGTAGCTAATCCGCAATCGATATTCCCCGCAATGCGAATCATTTCCGAAAACTCTGTCAAATTCTTGGCAATTGGCTCTGGAGCTTGACCATCGAAAGATGGATTGTGATCACA
>CAXNNF010000008.1:0-11374 GCA_964203455.1 Bacteroidia bacterium | reverse complement strand
CCATCGATCAAACCGGAGCAGCAAAACCAGCTGGTACAAAAATAGAGTCCGATCGACCTATCGCAGTTATGATCAAAGACGATATGATTGATTTAAATTTAGCAACCGATGGAGGTGCCGATTTAGCAGCCGATCAATTAATATCTGTTGAGCAATGTGGATTTAAACACATAGTAGTTAGAGGCGATTTAGGAACACCTGGCGATAAAGCGTATGTTTTAGCAACGGAAGACAGTACCGAAATTTTCATCGATGGAAATACCATTCCAGATACCATCTTGAATACCGGTGAACAGTATATTTATTCGTTTACTCAAGCTGCAGGTTTTATTGAAGGCAGCAAACCAATTTATGTATTGCACATCTCCGGAGTTGGCGACCAGATTGCGGGTGCAATCATTCCATCACTCGAATGTACAGGCTCAACTCAAGTTGGTTTTACTCGAACTGGAAGTGCGAATTTTAAATTGAACTTAACGATTAAAGCAGGTTCTGAAGGATCTTTCTTATTAAACAACAACGCCACGTTAATCACTCCAGCCGATTTTCTACCTGTTCCTGGCACGAATGGGAATTGGGTATTTATGCGGAAAGCTTTTACAACAGCACAGATTCCTGTTGGGGTTGGTTCATTGATTCAAAACACAGGCGATGAACTCTTTCACATGGGAATTACCTATCAGCAAGGAGCAAGTTGCAACTATGGATATTTCACAAATTTCTCCTACCTCGAACTTGGTATTAATTCCGAATTATGCCTCGGCGATTCTGCTGTTTTAGATGCTGGTCCAGGAAAAACATCCTATCTATGGAGCACTGGCGATACCACACAAAAAATCACAGTATTTGATGCAGGAACATATTATGTGGATGTATTAAGTGGAAATGAATGTGCTGCAACAGATACCATCACGGTTAATTATTACGCACCTCCTGTTAGCATTCAAGCATCTCGCGACACCATCTGTGAAGGATCTCAACTTCTCTTAAGCGTGCCGGGAGTGTATTTATTTGAGTGGCAAGATGGAAGCACCGATCCATTCTTTATTGCTTCCGATAGCGGTACATATTTCGTAATCGTAACCGACTACCAAGGATGTAGAGCCGCTGATTCCATCACAATTTACACTTCACCAAGACCAATAACTCCGACATCTGTCATTCTCCCATTCGACACTTCCGTTAACTCGGATACTTTATGTGCTGGAGAATCAGTAGCGATGCAAATGTCTACTCTCGAAAACGCGAGTTATGCTTGGCAAGGTCCAAATAATACCATTTTCAATGGACAAGATTTAACCTTGAATAATCTGACTCTTACACAAAGTGGCCAATATAAAGCCTATTATACTGTTGATGGTTGCGAGAGCTTTTTTGACACCTTGTTTATTCAAGTAAATCCAACACCCGAAGTGTATATAGGTTTATCTGACACTTTATGCGATGTAAATGATATTATTTTGGATGCAGGTGCTGGCGATCAGTATACCTATTTATGGCAAGACAATTCGACAGAACAAACGTATACAGTGAATCAAGATGGAGCATATTCTGTGATTGTAACCAATGGATTTGGATGTTCAAAATCGGCATCTGTTACTTTAGCATTTTCCATAAGCCCCAATGCTCCACTATTAAGTACAAATGGTCAAGATGTTTTGTCTGATGTATTTTGCGAAGGAGAGCAGTTAAGTTTAAGTGTTCCCCCTGTTGTTGGAAATGCCTATTACTGGATTTTGAATGGCGATACTGTTTCTTCAGTGGACAATCAATATCTACTGACAGATCTTGTATCCAATCAAACAGGAATGTATTATGCATATTATTATGCGAATGGCTGCGCATCTTTATCGGATTCAACAGATATCTCAATTCTTGTTAGTCCACAATTTGATTTTGCAACGAAAGACACCAGTATTTGTGGGAATACTCCTTATTTACTTTCTGCTGAATCTGTTACTGATGTTTCTTTTTTATGGCAAGATGCCTCCACCGAAGCTACTTATTTAGTAAGTTCTTCTGGTGAATATTGGGTAACACTTACTAACGATATTGGTTGCTCTTCATCCGATACAGTAAACGTACTTTATAAGCCGTTCCCAATTTCACCGGCAATAAGTGGTGATGTAAGTGTCTGCGATGGTAGCAACTTGGAGTTAAATTCGAACAATGAAAATGGCGTTTTATACAGTTGGAATGGCCCTGGTTTTTCAAATACCGGTGCATCAATTTCAATAGCAAATGCTAGTACAGCAAACGAAGGAAGCTACACTTTATCCGCTTCTCTTGACGGTTGTATTTCTCCCGATACCGCTTCAGTAAATGTTATCATTCAAGCTCTACCACAAATTGAACTTGGCGAAAACAAAAGCATTTGTGCGGGTAATGTAATTAGTATAAACGGTCCAGATGGAATGACTACTTATGCCTGGAGCAATGGAACAAATACTCAAACCGCAGATTTATCTGGAGGAAGCTACACGTTAACCATAACAGACGCAAACGGATGTGAAAACCAAGATGTGATTATAATTTCAGAAGGTGGACCTATTGCTTCTTTTGTATCCGACCCAACAACGGGTTCTCAAACAGGAAATACCGTAACATTCACCGATGAATCTCAAGGTTCGCCAATCAGTTGGAATTGGAATTTTGGAGATAACAACGGATCTCCAAATCAAAACACGACGCATATTTTCGAAAACCAAGCTGTATTAACAATTACGCTTATCGTTACTGATGCGGCAGGATGTTCAGATACCACTTCACGAGAATTTACCGTTTCAAATTCTGTTGAAATTCCAAATTCATTTACTCCAAACGGAGATGGCAAAAACGATTTCTTTGTTGTTAAAGGTTTGGAAGCATTCCCTAACTCTAAATTAACGGTTTTTAATAGATGGGGAAATGAGGTATTTAGCTCGAATGGATACACAAATACGTGGAATGCTGAAAAACTGCCCGATGGTGTGTATTTTTACATCCTTGATTTAGCAAACGATGAAGTTCTAAAAGGAGATGTAACTGTTCTCCGAAACTAAAAAATATTTATTTAAACCCCGGTCCAATTAAGATCGGGGTTTTTCGTTTATTAGAGTGTGCATTTAGCTTTCCTCTTTCTATGAAAAACATTCTGTTAATCCTTATTTGTTTGTTTCATTATTCCGCCTTTGATGTTTTCTCGCAATCATTGAGCAGCACGAATAATAAAGCGATTAAGTTCTTTAATGAAGGACGAGCAAAATACGAGTACAAGAAAAATGAGGAAGCATACAATTTACTTAGTAAAGCTGTCAGCGAAGACAATAACTTTTTTGAGGCTCAAGTTCTTCTTGCTGATGTTTGCAATGATTTAAATAAGAGTGCCGAAGCATCCGATCATTACAAAAAAGCCCTTAGTCTTCAACCAGATCGATTTCCACCTTTGTATTACAATCTCGCAGGAGTTGAAATGGAGATGGATCATTATGCTGAAGCTCAAGTTCAATTATTAAAATTCCTGGGTTATTCTAAAATCAATCCCGAGCTCAGAAGCAAAGCGGAGCGGAAATTAGCAAGCGCGAAGTTTGCCGAATATGCCATGGTTCATCCGGTTCCATTTGCCCCCGATAATCTGGGAGAGAATATCAATACACCATTTAATGATTATCATCCTTCCTTAACAGTAGATGAAAATCTGCTGATTTTTACCCGGATGAGACCCGCCGATGAGTTAACAGATAATGGTGGATCGCTAGTAGAAGAAGATTTTTTTTACACAAAGCGTATTGATGGAAAATGGCTGCCAGCAATTTCACTTGGACCGCCTATTAATACGCATCGTAACGAAGGTGCTCATTCTATTTCGCCCGATGGTCGTTATTTCTTTTTTACCGGATGTGAACGCCCAGAGGGATTGGGAAGCTGCGATATCTATTTAAGTGAACGGAATGGTGATAAATGGACAAGCCCGCAAAATCTGGGTGATATTGTAAATTCCGGACTTTGGGATGCGCAACCCACACTTTCGGCAGATGGTAAAACCCTGGTTTTTACTAGCCGAAGATCAGGCGGAAAAGGACAAGCCGATTTATGGTCTTCAACCAAACGGCCTAACGGAACTTGGACTCTACCCGAAAACTTGGGTGATTCTATTAACACCGAATTGGAGGAGTTTGGACCATTTCTTCATCCCGATGGAAAGACCATGTATTTTTCATCCAATGGGCATCCAGGTATGGGAGGTAAAGATATCTTTTACTCAAAAAAACATGTAAATGGGAAATGGGGAAAACCTGTAAATCTTGGTTATCCTATCAATACTAAAAAAGAAGAACTGCATTTAATTGTAAGTGCCGATGGCAAAACTGGATATTTTAGTTCGGACAGAGAAGGCGGCTTGGGATTGAGAGATATATATTCTTTTGAATTGTATGATGAAGCTCAACCTCAACCCGTAACGTTTATGCGCGGAAAAGTGACCGATAAGAAAACAGGAATGCCATTGAAAGCTGCTTTTGAAGTCATCGATTTATCCAATGAAGTAGTAAGAGCTGCAAGCTTTTCCGATAATCTAACCGGAGAGTTTTTGGTGAGTCTACCAGCTGGAAGCAGTTATGCTTTAAATGTGAGCAAACAAGGATATCTATTTTACTCAGGTAATTACACCCTAGGTAATTCATTGACAGCTAGAGACGAATACCAAGTTGATATCCAATTATCACCTATTCAAGTTGGTGAAACGATGATTCTCAATAATATATTTTTTGAATCGGGATCTTCATCCATTTTAAATAAATCGAAAGCCGAATTGAATAAAGTAATGGAGCTCCTAAATTCAAATCCCAAAATGCGCATCGAAGTGGGGGGCCACACCGACAATATTGGAAACGATCTATCAAACGTTACGTTGAGTGAGCAACGTGCAAAAAGTGTGATGAATTATTTGATAGAGAAAGGGATAACAGCTACCCGTATTGAAGCGAAAGGGTTTGGAAAATCGAAGCCCGTTGCAGATAATTCCACTGAATCAGGAAGATCTAAAAATAGACGGACGGAGTTTAAGGTTCTATCTAACTGAGACTCTTATTTCACAGAAAAATCGAGAAGACAATTTTCTCCGATAAATCCTTTTAGATTGTCTCCAATATTCACGGCAGCGACGCCAGCTGGGGTTCCTGTAAATATTAAATCGCCAGTTTTCAACGTAACGAATTGAGAAACATATGCGATGATTTTATTGAAATTGAAAAGCAAATCGCAGGTATTCCCTTTTTGACGAATAGTACCATTGATTTCAAGATGAAAAGCAATGTGGTTCAGATCACCTAGATCTCCCTTTTTAACAAACTGCCCAATGGGAGCAGAACCGTCGAATGCTTTGGCAATTTCCCAAGGGAGCCCTTTGGTTTTACACTCCTGTTGAAGATCCCGAGCAGTAAAATCAATACCCAATCCAATTTCCTCAAAATAATTGGAGGCAAACTCTTCCTGAATGTACTTACCCGCTTTGCTAATTTTCAGAACAATTTCTAATTCATGATGAATTTCATTTGAAAAATCGGGAAGGTAAAAGTCTTCTCCATTTTTCAAAACCGCAGTATCGGGTTTCATAAAAAAAACCGGAACCACAGGAACAGGATTATTTAATTCTTTGGCGTGTTCTGCATAGTTGCGGCCAATACAAATAACCTTCATGATGATTTACTTATTGAATTTACTAATCAAACCGCGCGTTTTAATTTTCTCCAAAGCACGTTTTGTTGAAAGTGCAAAATCACCATTCATCATCCAATCGTAATAACTAGGCTCTTTTGCAAACACATCTTCAACACGTTTTCCTTTGTGTTTTCCAAAGTTAAATAGCTCTTTGCCATCCTTGTCATAAATCATTCTTCCTGCAAAATCGACCCAATCTTTGTTAGTTGAAAAATCGGCCAAAGCATCCATGTCATTCACAATAGGAATGGATTGATTTCCCTTTTTATCCGTGTACGATACATCTTGGTACATATCCAACTGCGCCTTCAACACCTCGTAGGTTGCGATAACATCCGCTTCAGCACCATGCGCTCCAATATGTTCGCGTTTTAAATAATATTTAACAGCAGCAGAAAGCGTGCGCTGCTCCATTTGGTGAAAAATATTCTGAATATCAATCAGTTTTCGATCATCCATTGGAAACTCAATTCCAGCACGATAGTATTCCTCAATCAACATCGGAACATCAAATTTATTGGAATTGAATCCTGCTAAATCGGAATCACCAATAAAATCCATTAAACCTTTGGCTATCTCTCGAAATGTAGGTTCGTTTTGAACATCTTCATCTGAAATTCCATGAATCAAGGTTACCTCTGGAGGAATAGGAATGGTTGGATTGATTCGTCTTGTTTTTGTTTCCTCGGTCCCATCAGGATTCACTTTAAGAACACAAATCTCTACAATCCGGTCGGACGCAGGATTTGTACCTGTTGATTCGATATCGAAAAAAACGATGGGTTTCGAAAGTTTAAGTTCCATTAGATAGCTGTATTAGGATCGAATGATTCAAGATAATCCCCCACTCGACGAAGGAAACTTCCTCCAAGCGAACCATCAACAACGCGATGATCGTATGAAAGTGAACAGAACATCAAATGACGAATTGCGATTACATCACCTTGAGGAGTTTCAATAACAGCAGGCTTTTTCTTTATAACACCAACTGCCATAATCGCAACTTGAGGCTGATTTATGATGGGTGTTCCCATGACATTTCCGAAAGAACCCACATTGGTTACAGTAAATGTTCCGCCTGAAATATCATCCGGACTCAGCTTATTTGAGCGAGCACGAGCTGCTAAGCTATTTACACTTTTCGTTACCCCAACCAAATTCATCATGTCGGCATTTTTAATAACCGGAACAATCAGATTGCCACTTGGAAGTGCGGTTGCCATTCCAATGTTGATGTTTTTACGTTTAACGATGGAAGTACCATCAACCGAAACATTGATCATTGGGAAATCTTTGATGGCTTTCGCTACCGCTTCGATAATGATGGGAGTAAACGTTATTTTTTCTCCTTCACGTTTTTCGAAAGTCGACTTAATTTTATCGCGCCATTGAACAATGGACGTCATATCGACTTCAATAAATGAGGTTACGTGCGGACTTACCGCTTTCGACATAACCATGTGATCGGCAATAAGCTTACGCATACGGTCCATCTCGATTATTTCATCGCCACCGGAAACCGAAACGGCGGGAGCTTGAATACGCTCCGGAGCTGCTTGGGCTTTAACTGCAACAGGGGCTTGAGAACTAGAACGTTGCGGTATGAAAGCCAGAATATCGTTTTTGGTAACACGACCATCTTTCCCCGTTCCAACAATTTTCTCCAATTCCTCCATCGAAACGTTTTCCTCTTTGGCAATATTTCGAACCAATGGAGAATAAAATCGTCCACTTGCTGAACGATAATCCGTATCAGATTCTGCAATTAGAGTTGAAGTAGAAGTTGACTCCATAACAGGAGCAGCTGCTGTAGGAGCAGATACTGGAGCACTTACAACCGCATCAGCAGAAGTGTTTATATGAGCGATGACTGCATTGACCAAAATGGTTTCTCCTTCTTGAAAGAGAATTTTTTCCAATATACCTGCAACAGGAGAAGGAATTTCGGAATCAACTTTATCGGTCGCTATTTCGAGAACAGGTTCATCGAGTTCTATGGTATCACCTGGTTGTTTAAGCCATTTAATGATGGTTGCCTCAGCGACACTTTCGCCCATTTTAGGCATAATCAGATCAAACTGTGCCATTCGTTTTGATTGGAATTTAGAGTGCGAAATTAGTGTTTTCGGGGTATATTTTGACATTCAAAAAGCACAAAACCACAAGAAATTGAATTCTGAGGGATTGAGGAGATGAAAAGCCAAGAAAAAAGCGGTTTTAACTTACCATCATAACTCCAAATCTTTATTTCTGAAAAATCTACTGGCTTTAATTTCATTTACAATCTCTTCTGCTGATTTCTCACAAACAAATGCTCCAAATGACTTGTAGAAGCCCTCTTCTTTCTTTGAACTTTCCTTTCGGAGGGATTTTGATAAACTTTCGATTAGCTCAAGCTTGTTCGTAAAGCTAAGACCTTCAAATAATTCGGCGAATGCATCAACGATATTTTTATCTGAGTGTCTCATCGTTTTTTATAAAGATAGAAAAAGACTAATTCGAACTTAATAACATTGCGATAACTAATGTATTGCCAAAAGTTGAAAGCTTAACGCATACACAGGGCGAACCCACAAACGAAATGTAAAACAATGGGGTAAAATGGAAAATTCCTTAGTAATTTTGGTTTCAAATTCAGAATATATCTTCCCATCACGAATTATCAACCATATAGATATCGGGTAATTAATCCTTGAGGCAGCGAACAGAGAACCCACTTAGTTTATTGAAGTTGGTCCTGCCTACAGTGCTAAGGCCGTAATACAGGCCACGATACCAAGCACTATTCCCATTGAACTGAGAGGAACTCCACCAGTAACCGTTGTAGCCAATGTCGTCGAGCGCTCCAGCGAAGTAACGTAAACCGCCCGGAAGACCTGAAAAGCCGCTGCTATTATCTGCATCCGAGTTGGGGCTGGTCCAATACTGCGTACCCGTGCTTTTCATTTTGCCGCCTGCAACTAGCTCACCACCCAAAAAAGTAGTTAATGTAGTCCATTCGGCATCTGATGGCACATGCCAGCCTGTAGGACACACATTGCGTTGGTCAGCCACAGCATACCAGTTGTATAATTTACCGTAAGGACAATTGTATGTTACACTATCGTTATTGTACCAGCAAGTAGCTCCAGTATTTAACTGTGCCCATATTGAACTATTGGTAATTAAAGGTATGGGGTTCCCATTTCGATAATGACTTACCTTTAAGTTCTCCGCCATCCATTCTTGTGTGCCAATTACAATTGTTTTATACACATTGCCTTGCTGATCGGTCATTGTGCCATAGGTTTTGGCCGGGTTGTGTAAATTGGTTGCACCGCAACTGTGAGAACTAATAGGAATATTTGCAGTACTAATGCCAGGAATAATAACAAAGCCTCCGTTTTGTAAAAAAAGCGTATCACCCGTAAATGAAACAGTTAACTGTTGCTGATCAGGCGCTTTTGCTGCATATAACGCATACGGCACACTCAACAATTGGGAAGTATTGGTAATGGTATAATTATTACCTCCGTTGGGGTCGGTTTCGGTTTTTACGAAGAACGGTCCGTTTGCCCAGTTGATATTGGCAAAGTTTCCGCTCAATAAAGCACCTCCGCCAATTTCCAAGGTTGCTAAACCGTTTGCATTGGTTTGGGGTGTATGTGATTCGGCATACACTGCGCTTCCGTTGGCGCTTCCCTGTAAAATGGAAATTTTAATGCCCACCGTTTGTCCAACCAACAACTGATTGCTCGCATTACGAATAACCGTTTGGTAAGAGAACTTTTGGGGGGCTTGGGCTAAGGCTGATAATGCTGTGAAACTAATAAGTAAGAGGGCAAGGAGATTTTTCATCGGTGGATATTAGTGTATTTCAAATTAGAATAAATTTTGATCTGGTTTAATGTAAAGGGTTTATTTGTAACAATTTCCGACTTATTCAAGTTTTTACTTTCTCCTTTTACCTCATTTTAATCCCGAATACAACGAACAGAAAAGGCATTGTTCTTATCGCTTGAGCTTCGAGAAACTTCTCCAAGATTGTAAAAGAGCGTGCGGCCCCAAGCTGTGTCGGAACTGCTCTGCGAAGAACTCCAAAATTCACCATTCATACCACCCAAAAAGTATGGGCCGCCTACGTAACGAGAACCGCCTGCAAGACCAGAAAAACCGCTTTCGTTGGTAGCATCCAGATTGGGAGTGTTCCAATACTGCGAACTTGTGCTTTTAAGCTTACCTCCGGCCACATTCGGAGTAATGCTACCTCCGCCTGCATTGGGGTCTAAATGGTTTATCAATGCGCTCCATTCGGCATCGCTGGGCACATGCCACCCGGTAGCGCAAACCTTACGTGGGTCGGCTACAGCATGCCAGTTGTATAGCTTTCCATAAGGGCAGTTGTACTCGATGTTGTTGTAATAATAATTCCAAGCGCCAACATCAATCAAGTAATTACCATTCGAGGTTAAAATAGGATCACCATTGAGATAAATGGATGTTTTCAGGTTTTCGGCCATCCATTCTTGATTGCCGATTATAACCGTTTTGTATACATTGCCTTGCTGGTCGGTCATAGTACCGTAGGTTTTGGCAGGGTTGTGCACACTATCTACTCCGCAAGTATGCGCTGTAAGGCCAGTTTGGCCGCCACCGCTAATGTTTGCTACACTAATGCCTGGAATAATAAATGATTTATTGCCTATTAACAGGGTATCGCCGGAGCTCGATACCGAGCTGCTCGTGTTATTTGCATACAAGGCATACGGCACACTCAACAATTGCGAAGTGTTTGTTATGGTATAATTATTCCCTCCATTGGGGTCTGTTTCGGTTTTAACGAAGAAGGGCCCGTTTGCCCAATTGATGTTGGCAAAATTTCCGCTCAATAAAGCACCACCGCCAATTTCCAAAGTTGCTAATCCGTTTGCATTGGTTTGGGGTGCATGTGTTTCGGCATACACCGAGCTTCCGTTTGCACTGCCTTGTAAAATAGAAATCTTAATACCCACCGTTTGCCCAACCAACAACTGATTGCTGGCATTACGAACAACCGTTTGGTAAGAGAATTTTTGCGGGGCTTGGGCTTGAACACTCACTGCAAACAGCATAGAAGCAATTAGAAAGGAGAATTTTTTCATCATTAGGAATTTGTATTTTTCTTAAAGAGTATTTTTTCAAGAACGAAAGTATGAAATAAATGTGCTGATGTGATGATATGCTGATGTGCTAATTTAATTAATATGCTGATTTGATGATGCTAACTGTAAACTTATTCAGGAAGAGTCATTGCGTTAACCTCACCCCAGCCCCTCTCCTCGGGAGAGGGGAGTTTTTTCGGACATTCTGATTCAAATGAAATGTGACATATGGAGAGGATAGACAGAAAAAGCAGAATCTTCACCCCTCTCCTCGGGGAGAGGGGCCGGAGGTGAGATCCGAGGATGTTCTAATAAAATTCTCCATTCCGAATGCCCTTTTGGTCATTTGCGTTACAAATGCGTTACAATGCCAAAAAAAAGCCACCGGACGGGTGGCTTATAAACTTTGGGTTTTGCTCCTCGGACTGGACTCGAACCAGTGACCCTCTGATTAACAGTCAGATGCTCTAACCAGCTGAGCTAAGGAGGAATGTTTCGGGCGGCAAGTATAACGAATTTTCTGAGCGGGAATACGGAGCCCCACGGAAAAAGGTTGC
>CAXNNF010000007.1:0-11453 GCA_964203455.1 Bacteroidia bacterium | reverse complement strand
AATGCAGTGAAATCGGTTCTGAAATGAACATTTAAAAATTGAACTATAAAATATGCCGGCAGGATAGCCCCCCAAATTATATAGTAATTGCTTGCACCTGTCTTTTGTTTTGAACTGTGTTTCAAAGAATTTTCAATGATAGAAATTTGCTCTTCTGAAGTTAAATTTTGGTTTTCCATTTTTTGTTTTTTTAATTAATAGGTTACAAATGTAATCTAGTTATTTTTATTAACCAAATATTTTTTGATTTTTATTTCACTAAAAATTTTATTGGATATCTGAGTTTTGGATAATAAGATTGTTATGCCTGCCATCAAATGAAATATTTTTTGTTTAGGCATTGTGACAACCAACTTCTAGGTAAAATCGGACAAATAAAAAAGGCGCTTACCAAACGATAAGCGCCTCTAAAATTTTCTTGGTTTGAATTAGTTCAAAACTCCTGCTAAGTCTGCTGAGAATTTTTCGAACTCCATATCCGATTTTGCTTTGTTTTTCAATTCTGGTTTAGAAGAAATTGCCTTGGTTAAATTTCCAACTACACCTTCTTTATTCGAAGAGCGAGCGGCAATAACAGCACGTAAATAAAATCCTTCTGCACTGTCTTTATCTTCACTGCAATCGAGCGTTTGAGTTGCTCCGGCAGTATTACCAGAAAGCAATTTCGCAAGAGCTGCATTGAAGCTACATTCCGAACCATAACTAGAAGTTGCAATACTGTATTTACCAGAAGCGACTTGTAAATTTCCTTTGTTGTGATTTACTTCTGCAAGAGTTCCGGCTGCATCGAAATAATTCGAAGCCGTTTTACGATCACCCTTCATGGCAGCAACAACTCCTAGATTATTCTTTATTGTTGCATTATCGCCGGCTATCTTTTGTGCTTTTTCAAATTCTGCTTGAGCTTCATTAATCTTTCCTTGACTAACATACATGGCTCCCACATTATTGAACCCGCGATAATCTTCTGGGAAAAGTCTTGAAAATGCTTTGAAAATGGTCAGCTTATCAGAATTGGTAAAAACCAAGGTGGATGCATATAATAACTCTTCCATTCCAAGTGAATCTGGAGTTTCCAATGCTAGTTTATAAATCTGTTCATCGTTGCGTGTTTTGATGCGCGCTACTAAATTAATTTCAGCACGACGTAATTTCGGGAAATACGCATCATATATAGGATCAAAAGAAGCCATCTTTTTAAATTCCGCTTCACGCGCTTCAGGATCTCCAAGTGTATTTATAATTTTCAATGCTTCGTCTTTTCCATTCAATGTTGACGTTTGAAGCATTTGTTTTAATCCATCCCAATCTTCAAAATCGGTTACCACTTTCTTATAGAAACCATCTTTCTTATCCAATCCTTTCAATTTTGCTTTGTTAAATCGAGCCAACATTACTTTATACGCTTCATCAGCACGATTGTCAGATAGTTTTGAATTGCGGGAAAGTTCACCTTCTGGAGATGCAAAACCATAAATTTCCATAGAACTTAGTTCAGATCCTGATTTAGCAGCGCGATTAATGAAGCGAATCATGTTTTCCGACTCATCACTGTTTAATTCGATGTTACGAATTTCCCAAGAATCTACGAGGTAATAGATGTTTGCCTTTTGTGTTACCGTAGGATTTTTATCGAATTTATCGCCAACAATGACCGCTTTGTAGTCTGGCTTTAAAAGTAACGGTGTTGCAATTACTCCTTTGGCAATAGAAACTTCAGGAAGATTAGTTGTTTTTGATTTGTATTGAGCTGTTGCACGCAAAACCACTTCCGATTTCTCCATGCCTTTTACAAATAAAAACTGATCGGTATAGGTAAACTTACCACCTTCCGTAAAGCTGATGTTTTGTCCAGCACCATCTACTTTATCTCCCCGAAGTGTTACACTCTTCAATTCCTTTTCACCACCTGCATACTTTACTACAGGCGTTGCCATGATGATGGCTTTTTTGTGAAAAAACTTTTGAGGAAACACGCCGCTCACTGTAATTTTTACGCTATCTCCATGAAGTTCGAGTGGATTCGGTTTCGCTTCATACGAAATAGCACCTGCTTTTTTAATCATTTTTTGGATACCGCATCCAGTAACAAATAATACCGACCCTGTTATTGCCAACATCAGTCCGGCTTTCATTAACTTAAGCATTTTGGATTTGTTTTAAAATAGATTGCAAAAGTACCAAATGACATTTAAATAATAACGAATAACGCCAATTCTTATGCTATTGATTTTTAGATATTTATACCAGTTAATAATTTTTTAATTGCACCTATGTAAGTTAAATACAGCATTACGCTTAATTTATTTGCGGAACATCAATTAGAAAAAAGAATGAATTTTAGATTCATTCAATTCAAATAAATGTCCAATAAGTCCAATGAACTACAATCTAATTTCTCCAATACATGTGAGAGGATTATCAGAGCATTTTTCAATAAGGTCTTCAATAAAAACACCTGTAATAGGATGTTGCCAAATCGGGTTTATATCCCGAAGTGGCTCTAATACAAACCTTCGCGTATGCATTCGCGGATGTGGAATTTCAAGCTGAGAATCTTTAAAACAATGAGAACCATAAAATAAAATATCCAAATCGATGGGGCGGTCGCTGTATTGATTTGAATGACGCGTTCTACCTAGTAATTGCTCAATTCGAATAATCTCATCGAGAATTTGGTTGGGAAATAGATTAGTCTGTGAAATTAAAACCATATTATAAAATGAGTTCTCTGTAACAAATCCCCAAGGTTCTGTCTCATAGACCTTCGAAAGTTGTATATTTTCGAATTCGGAATTCTTTAAAAAACCAATGGCTTTTCTTAACATATCGGCCCGATCACCCAAATTACTGCCTAGTCCAATTCCAATAATTTCCATTTCCCGAAACTACATATTTCGTTCATTCATTTTCCTAAATTTGCAATCTAATTCTCTCCGATGAAATCCTTCTTTAAAATTGTATTTGCTTCTATGCTGGGCTTTGTGCTCACATTCTTTTTCCTATTTATCGTATTGGCTGCAATTATTGGCGCCAGTTCTGGCGAAAAGGAAGTTTCATTGGAAAATAATTCCATTCTCCATCTTACACTCAACGAGTCAATTAACGACCGAAGCAACGATAATCCGTTTTCAAATTTCAATTTTGGCTCTATGTCAGGTGGGAAACAAATTGGATTAAACGACATTTTAAATAACATTGGTAAAGCCGCTGTCGACGAACATATTTCAGGTATTTTCCTTGATATTTCAAGCATTCCATCGGGCATTGCAAGTATTGAAGAAATCCGTAATGCCTTGGTTGAATTTAAAAAATCAGGGAAATTCATTTACGCCTACAGCGAAGCATTTACACAACCTTCTTACTATTTGGCCAGTGTTGCTGACAAAATCTACCTCCACCCTACTGGAATGGCCGAATTGAAAGGACTTCGCTCTGAAGTATTGTTCTTTAAAGGTACACTCGATAAATTAGGCGTTGAGCCCCAAGTTTTTCGTCACGGAAAGTTCAAAAGTGCCGTGGAGCCATTTATTCAAGATAAATTAAGTGATGCCAACCGCGAGCAAATTCGAAGTTATATTGGTTCTATTTGGAATCATATGGTTGATGGCATTGCCAAAGGCCGTAAACTAAGCACTACTCAGGTTCAAGATATTGCAAGTAAAATGCTTGTTACAAATGCTCCTGCAGCTGTAGAATTCAATTTGGTTGATGAATTGAAATACCGTGATGAAGTGCTCGAAATTCTTCAAAAGAAAACGGAAGCCGAAAGCATTGATGAAATCGAATTTGTTTCCATCGATAAAATGGTGGATGTAAAAGACACCCGCGATAACACTGGCAAAGATAAAATCGCAATCATATTTGCTGAAGGAGATATTGTTGACGGACAAGGAAAAGAAGGTCAAGTGGGCTCGATCGAGTTTTCGAAAGCCATTCGCAAAGCGCGTTTGGACGACAATGTGAAAGCGGTAGTTCTCCGAATCAATTCACCTGGTGGATCGGCATTGGCATCCGAAACAATTTGGCGCGAAGTAATGCTAACCAAAAAAGTGAAGCCCGTAATTGCATCCATGGGAAATGTAGCGGCTTCAGGTGGATATTATATTGCGGCTCCTTGCGATACTATCGTTGCAAGTCCAAATACAATTACCGGTTCAATTGGAGTTTTTGGTTTATTCTTCAATGCCAAACAAATGGTGAACAATATTGGTGTTACGGTGGATACAGTAAAAACAAATCCTTTTGCTGATATCATGACAAGTTCACGCGCTGTTACAGCTCAAGAATCGGAAGTGATTCAGCGTGAAGTGGAACGCATTTATGATAATTTCATAACACGTGTTTCCGAAGGAAGAAAAATTAGCAAAGCCAATGTTGACTCCATTGCTCAAGGACGTGTTTGGTCGGGTGCTGATGCAAAACGTATTGGACTAGTCGATGTTTTTGGTGGATTAGACAAAGCCATCGAAATTGCTGCTAAAAAAGCAGGACTTACTAAATACAGAATTCAAGAATTACCATACATCGAAGACCCAATTCAGAAATTCATCAAAGAACTGGGTGGCGATTCGGAACAAGCAATTCTTAAGAAAACATTGGGTGATTCGTATCGCTATTATCAGCAAATTGAACATCTTCGAGCAATGAAATCGTATCAAGCACGCTTACCTTACGAATTGGAGGTTTACTAAATTCCTCCGCATAGATTTAAAAGACGCTTTTGTAAATTTCGGTTTTCAAAAGCGTCTTTGCTTTTACCACCTATCAATTCATTCATGACAAACAAAGAAATTTCAAGAGCTCTTAAGTTAATTGCTGCATTAGGAGAACTGCATAACGAAAATCCTTTCAAGCTAAAATCTTTTACCAATGCTGCATTTAATGTGGATCGCGCTGGGGATGCTCTGGAAGGAAAGCCATTGGAAAAATTGATATTAATTCCTGGGATTGGCAAAAGTATCGCGCTACAAATTATTGAACTGCTCGAAACAGGAAGCACCGAAGACTTGCGAAATTATGCTGCAATTACTCCAGCTGGTGTTATTGAAATGTTGGGAGTAAAAGGCATTGGACCCAAAAAAGTGGCAACCATCTGGAGAGAACTTGGGATTGAATCGCCCGGCGAATTGCTTTATGCCTGTTATGAAAACCGCTTGGTAGATCTGAAAGGGTTTGGAACTAAAACGCAAGAGACTATTCGAACAGCACTCGAATATCGTTTGGCAAACCAAGGCAAATTGCATTTTGCAGAAGCTGAAATGGTAGCCAATGAACTTATTGAAATTCTAATGAAGCAAGATTCAAATCTTACTATTTCATTTACGGGAGAACTTCGTCGTTACATGGAAGTTATTGAAAATTTAGAACTTCTCATCGTATCAAATCCTGAATATGTTAAATCACTTTTGGAGAAATGTGAGCAGGTTCAGATAGAATCTGTATTAGAAGAAAGCATCCTCATTAAAATGGCAGATAAATATTCGGTCTGCCTAATTTGCTGTGAGGAAGACCAATTCGAACGCGAACAATTATTACGAACTGGTCCAGCTGAACACCTCGACGAATTGGATATTGATCTCGAAGAACCTATCGGAAGTGAGAAGGCATTGTATGAAGACCGAGGATTCCCAATTATACTTCCCGAATTAAGGGATCTTCCCATGGAAACCTCATCGAAGATTGACATAACACAGTTGGTTCAATGGAATAGCATCCGAGGAATACTTCACAATCATAGCACATACAGCGATGGAATTCATTCACTCGAGGAGATGGCAATTGCTTGCCGCGATTTAGGCATGGAGTATTTAGGAATTTGCGACCATAGTAAATCGGCCTTTTATGCTGGTGGATTATGCATCGAAAAAGTATTACAACAACATGCTGAAATCGATAAGCTAAATGCGAAACTCGGGCCTTTCAAAATTTTCAAAGGCATCGAAAGTGATATCCTAAGCGATGGATCCTTGGATTACCCGAACGAAATTCTAGAAGCGTTCGATTTGATAGTTGCTTCGGTGCATTCGATTCTAAATATGGACATCGATCGCGCAACAAAACGATTAATCACCGCCATCGAAAATCCATACACAACCATACTCGGTCATCCAACCGGACGACTTTTACTTTCGCGAAAAGGATATCCAATCGATTACAAGAAAGTGATTGATGCATGCGCAGCCAACGGAGTTATCATGGAATTGAATGCTCACCCCTATCGCCTCGATATTGACTGGCGCTTGATTCCCTATTGCATGGAAAAAGGGGTACAGATTTCAATCAATCCCGATGCTCATAAAAAAGAAGGGTATTCCGACATGCATTACGGGGTAAATGTGGCGAGGAAAGGTGGATTAACGAATGACTTTTTGTTTAATGGGAAATCATTGAATGAAATGATTAATTTTTTAAGCAAATAATAATCTTTGAATCTAAGCTTTCGATTGCTTGAAACTTCTTTTTACTTAGGTTTGTAGCAATACTCCCAAATGTCGATAATCAATTCCATTCTTTCTTGGGTCATGCAAAAACGGATTCATCAGATGGAGCTGTTTATGAAATTTCCATTGGAAGTTCAAGATGAATGGCGCAGAAAGCTTATCACCCAAGCGCAAGAAACTGAGTTTGGGAAACTGATGGATTTCAAGCGCATCGGTTCATACGAAAGTTTTCAAAAACACATTCCAATTCAAGATTACGAATCCTTAAAACCCTCCATCGAGCGTATGATGATGGGCGAGCAAAACATCCTCTGGCATTCGGAAATTCGTTGGTTTGCAAAGTCATCAGGAACTACATCCGACAAAAGCAAATTCATACCACTGAGTAAAGAATCGATGGAAGATTGCCACTTCAAAGGCGGTAAAGACATGCTTTCAATTTATTGCAACAACTACCCAGAAACCAAAATATTTGCAGGAAAGGGACTCACTTTAGGAGGCTCGCACCAGCTGAATCAGAAATCAGGAAATACATCCTTTGGCGACTTAAGTGCAATCATTATGGTGCACTTGCCTATGTGGGTTGAATATATCAGAACGCCAGATTTAAGTATTGCATTAATGAGTGAATGGGAGGCAAAACTCGAGCGCATCGCAAGCAATACAAGCGAGGAAGATGTAACCAATCTTTCGGGCGTACCAAGCTGGATGATGATTTTATTGCAACGTATTGTTGAATTGAAAGGCGCATCGAACATCTTGGAAGTCTGGCCCAATTTGGAACTCTTTTTACACGGAGGAGTCAACTTTACACCGTATCGCGAGCAATACAAGAAGATGATTCCTTCGAATCAGATGAATTACCTCGAAATTTACAATGCGTCCGAAGGATTTTTTGGTATCCAAGACCAACGGGATTCAGAAGAAATGTTGTTGATGCTCGACTACGGAATCTTTTACGAGTTTATTCCGGCAGATTTAGCAGATGAAGAAAATCCTCCAGTAATTTGGCTCGACCAAGTTCAATTGGGCGTAAATTATGCGATGGTCATTACAACCAATGGTGGATTATGGCGATATAAAATTGGAGACGTTATCGCATTCACTTCGGTATCACCTTATCGAATAAAAATTGCTGGAAGAACAAAGCATTTCATCAATACATTCGGGGAAGAATTAATCATCGATAATGCAGAGAAAGCGCTAGCTATTGCCTGTGAAAAAACCCAATCGATTATACGTGAATATACTGCTGGACCAATTTTCATGGAGATTAACAGCAATGGTGCTCACGAATGGCTAATTGAATTTGAGAAAGAGCCCGAAAATCTGGATTATTTTACTGAAGTTCTCGACAATGCCTTGAAATCGTTAAACTCCGATTACGAAGCCAAGCGTTATAAAAACATCACTTTAAGACTGCCTGTAATTCAGGCTATGGGAAAAGATACTTTTTATAATTGGATGAATAAACGTGGTAAATTAGGGGGGCAGAATAAAGTCCCACGGTTATCGAATAACCGCGCATTTATTGAGGAGATTCTTGAGCTTTCAATGGTTAATTAGGAGTCATAATTTTACTGAATCTAATACATGTTTTATCCCATCCTTCTACTTTTACAATTGCTTTTGCCAGTAAAATCAGGCTTTACGCATGTATGGACGATTCCCGTTAAAGGAGATAAAGTTGCAACCGACAATCTTGGCAATCCATTGGTAATAGATAAAGATGTGCTCAATAAATATCGCGACAATGGAACTTTCTTTCGAACATTTAGCAATAAACGATTAGGAAAGATAAGTGCTATTGATGCAATGAATCCACTGAAGATCGCAGTTTTTTATAGGGATTTTTCGCGTATTCTATATTTGGATAATACCCTTACCGAAAATGGAAATGCCATTGAATTAGAAAAGTTTGATTTGGAACAAGCTTCGCTCATGTGTGCTTCTTATGGAAATGGAATTTGGGTGTATGATGGAGTTGCGTATTTGCTCACACGATTTAATCAAGAAATGCAACGCACTGTTCAGATTTTAAACCTTAACCAAATTTTAGGATATACTCCCGACCCGAAATACCTGATGGAGCACGATAATCATTTGTATATGAGTGTTCCAGAAAGAGGCGTCTTGCAATTTGATATTTTTGGCACCTATATCCGTACAATCCCAATAACAGGATTATCGAAATTTCAGGTAATCGGACAAAACATTTTTTACTCCAAAACACCAGGAATATTAGATGCTTTTCAGATAAAAACACTCCAAGAGAATCAATTCGAACTTCCAATCAATGATTACATCGATATGTGAATCAATCAAGATCGTATTTATCTTTTACGCAAGGATAGTTTAAGTGCGTTCCAATTTCCATCACAATCAGAATAACAAGCAAATGGTTTTTCATTCAGAACGATAAAGCTCAATAATTTTCGTTCTTCTTTTCAACCCGTTTATCTTCATAAGTTCCGACTAAGCATTTATTGTCTGTTGAGGAATACTTTAGTTTTACGAGGTAAGAATCAATTCAATCATGAAAATCAAAGTAGGCATTCTATTCGGCGGCAAAACAAAAGAGCGCGAAATTTCATTTGCAGGTGGCAGAACCGTTTACGATAATCTAAACAAAAGTCTTTTCGAAGCCGTTCCCATTTTTGTAGACAGTTTCAATAATTTCATTTTGTTGAATTGGGAATTCGTATACAAAGGAAGCATCCGCGATTTTTATCCTGCACCCGATTCGATTCCTTTCAGCGAAGGCGATTTTCAGATTTATGCAGAATCACTTGGGAATATCAATAGTCAAGAACAAGTAGCGCTGGCGAAGCACATGGGAAATAAAATCCCAACAGGCGACTTAAAGCAATACATCGATTTAGCATTTCTTTGTTTGCATGGTCCGTATGGAGAAGATGGCCGCATTCAGGGTTTGCTCGAATATCTCGACATTCCTTATACAGGTTCAGGTATATTACCAAGCGCCATTGGAATCAATAAAATTGTCCAAAAAAGAATGATGCTGCAAGCGGGTTTTAACGGCCCGGAATTTCTAACGATTACTCGAGAATCATGGATAAATCATAGAAATGCTGCTGATACACTTCAACAAATTAACGACAACATTAAATTTCCCTGCGTAGTTAAAGCACCTACTCAAGGCTCATCTATTGGAGTTAATGTTTTGAAAGAAAGTAATCTTTCTGCTTTAGCCGAAGCAATCGACCGCAGTCTCTTCATTCGACATGTATCGATATTGGAATGGTCGACTTGGGACAATGCTAGCAAAAAAGAATGGACACGCAGCTTGTGCGATATACGTGAAGGCATCGGAATTCCCATTCGTATTGGCGAGTTTGTAGTGTATCACCCCGACCAACTTATTCAATGGCTCGATGGTCAGCAGGTAACAAATCCCAAGGCGAATTTCCTATTGGAATCGCTTGATGGAGAAAGTGAAATCATCATAGAAGGATTCATTGATGGGAAGGAATTTTCTTCCATTGTCATTGAAGGACTCGACGGGGAAGTGATTTGCTTACCACCCACTGAAATTAGAAAAGGAAAAGAAGTATTTGATTATCGTTCGAAATACCTGCCCGGCTTATCGCGAAAAATAACACCCATTCAAATACCCGACGAGCAAATTTCCACCATTCGAAAAACGTGTGAGGAATTATATAAGTCGCTAGGATTTGGAGTGTATGCGCGTATTGATGGATTTATAACAGAGGATGGCACCGTTTTCTTGAACGACCCCAATACCACATCGGGTATGATGCCCTCGTCATTCTTTTTTCATCAAGCTGCTGAAATAGGATTCAATCCATCTCAATTTATCACGTACATTATTTACACTTCTTTACGAAAACGTCGCGAGGAATTGAAATACAATGGAACTGCAGAGTCTTTACTTTCGAAGTTAGACGAACAAATGCTAGCCCAAGAAGGACAAGAATTGAGTAAAAAACGTATTGCCGTTATTTTTGGAGGGTATTCATCCGAACGACATATTTCCGTTGAAAGTGGAAGAAATGTGTATGAAAAACTCTCCTCCTCGGCCGTATTTGAGCCCGTTCCGGTATTTTTAAGTGGAAATGATCACCAGCATGAGTTGTATACAATCCCCATTAATTTAATGCTGAAAGACAATGCCGACGATATATTGGAGAAAATTCAGCACTATTCAATACATCCAGTTATTGACCAAGTAATTTTAGAATGTACCGCATTGACGAAAAAATTTGGGAACCTTCATAACCTCAATGCTCCACAAAAAATAGATTATTCCCAGTTAGCCAATAGTGTAGATGAAGTTTTTATCGCATTGCATGGGCGACCGGGCGAAGATGGTGCTTTGCAAATTGAATTGAACAAAGTCGAATTGCCATATAATGGTTCGGATTCAGATTCTTCGAGCATTACAATTGATAAATATCGCACCAATGAATTACTGAAAGAAAATGGCTTGCTTGTGGCGAAACATTTTTTAGTGAGTGAAGAAAATTGGAAAGTTAATTCAGATGAAATCCTCAAAAAAGCTGAAGCAATAGGCTTTCCACTCATAGCCAAACCGGTTGATGATGGATGTAGTTCTGCTGTGAAAAAAATCCATTCGAAAGATGAATTCAGTGCATTTTCACGATTAATTTTTCGTAAACAAGAGGAATTAAATGAACAAGATGCCGCAATTCTAAAGGTAAAACCAAAGGAAGAATTTCCAATGAAGCGGCAGTTCTTAGTCGAGAGTTTGATTTCTGCTAATGGAGCGGAAACGTTTCTTGAGATTACTGGAGGGATGCTTACTAATATTGACTCTACAGGTAAAATAAATTACGAACTTTTCGAAGCATCAGAAGCGCTATCGGAAGGAGAAGTATTATCGCTGGAAGAGAAATTCCTTGCGGGACAAGGGCAGAATATAACTCCAGCTCGTTATTCAAAACAACCAAAAAGGCGACAAGAGATTTCAGAAATCGTAAAAAGTCAGCTCGAAAAAGCAGCTACTAT
>CAXNNF010000006.1:0-11559 GCA_964203455.1 Bacteroidia bacterium | reverse complement strand
AATGCTGCTATCATTAAGTAAAGGAGATGATAAAGCCGATTTCAATGCACGCATTGGAGCTCCTTCGCCTTCTGCAAGGGCAGAACCCATGATGGCCGAACCACCATTCTTCATTACCGTATTTACATCGGCAAAATCGACGTTAATTTGACCAGGAACGGTGATAATCTCAGCAATCCCTCTTGCCGCTGTTGTAAGCACATTATCGGCTTCAGCAAAAGCAGCATTTAAACCAAGATTCCCGAAAATCTCACGAAGTTTATCATTCGAAATTATAAGCAATGTATCTACACTGTTTCGTAATTGCTCTAGTCCATCATCGGCTTGTTTGCGACGTTTCTTTCCTTCAAATGTGAATGGAATTGTAACAATCCCCACTGTTAAAATACCCATTTCACGAGCTGTTGCAGCAATTACAGGAGCAGCACCGGTTCCGGTTCCACCACCCATTCCTGCAGTAACAAATACCATTTTGGTTTCTTTTCCAAGAATGGTTTTCAAATCGTCAATGTTTTCAATGGCTGCGTTCCTTCCAACCTCGGGAATGGAACCAGCTCCTCGGCCTTCGGTTAATGTTAAGCCCAATTGAACTTTGTTAGGAATTGCACTAGCATCGAGTGCTTGTTGGTCAGTGTTGCAGATAATAAAATCTACACCCCGAATTCCTTGTCGGAACATGTGATTTACTGCATTGCTTCCTCCGCCTCCTACTCCAATCACTTTAATGATTGAGTTTTGGGCATTTTGGGGAAGCTCAAAGGTCATGTTAATCTCTTTAATCTCACTCATGGCTGTTGTTGTTTGTGTTGTTTATGGTTTGTTTTGTTGTTCAAATTTTGGTAAAGGATTATGAAAATTTATCACTTTCATCGTCAAAGAAATTTTTAGTCTTTGCAAAAATGGCATCGAAGAAACCTGGTGGCTTTGGCGCTTTGACCGGTTGGCCGCCTTGTTTCAATTCATCCCTAACTTTTTTACTATCGCTCAATTCGAATCCTTTAATCACCAATCCAACAGAAGTTGCAAACATGGGGGATCCAATTTCTTCGCTTGCTTTAGATAAATGTTCGTTGGGATAACCAATTCGAGTATCCATTCCTGTCATGTACTCTATTAATTGAGAAACATGTTTCAACTTGGCTCCTCCACCTGTGACTACGATTCCGGCAATGAGTTTTTTCTCGTATCCTGAATTTTTTATCTCGTAGTAAATGTGCTCAATGATGTCTTCCATTCTGGCTTGAATAATATTTGCCAGATTCTTCAAGCTAATTTCTTTGGGTTCTCTTCCACGAAGTCCCGGAATTGAAACAATTTCATTCTCTTTACTTTCGCTCGATAAAGCCGACCCAAAACGTATTTTTAACATCTCGGCCTGATCCTTAATTATCGAACATCCTTCTTTAATATCTTCTGTAATAATATCCCCACCAAGCGCGATTACAGCTGTATGACGGATGATTCCTTCTTGAAATATGGCGATGTCGGTTGTCCCTCCCCCTATATCCACCAAGGCAACTCCAGCTTCTTTTTCTTCTTTACTTAAAACAGCCTCTGCCGAAGCAAGTGGCTCCAAGATAAGACCTGTTGCTTCTAAATTAGATCGATTTACACATTTATAAATATTCTTGGCAGCAGCAATCTGCCCCGTTATTATATGAAAATTGGCTTCCATGCGAATTCCACACATCCCAATTGGTTCTTTGATGCCTTTCTCATTGTCAATGATATACTCCTGCGGAAGTGCGTGAATAATTTCTTCTCCTGGCAACATCACCAATTTAAACATATCCTGAACCAAGGCATCGATATCGCTCTGAGCAATTTCTTGTTCCGAATTACCTCGCATCAAAACTCCGTGATGTTGAATAGATTTTATATGCTGGCCTGCTATTCCAACATTCACAAACAAGATATCTACACCCGAAGCATTTTCAGCTTCTTCGATAGCTGCACGAATGCTTTGAACAGTTCGTTCAATATTAGAAACAACACCTCGCTTTACACCAATGGATGTTGACTTCCCATGACCGAGAATTTCAATCTTCCCGTGTTCATTGCGACGACCAACCATCGCAACTATTTTGGTTGTACCAATATCAAGACCTACAACAATTTCATCCATAATTCAAATTGGTTTTTTAGTGCAAATGATTTGGTTAGTAAATTTTAAATTCAACGAGCTGTATGTGTCCCAACCAGCCAAAGGCAGCGCTTTGGTGTAAAACAATTGAAGTCGTTTAAATTTATTTTCTAGAGCATCAACAGTACCTAATAAAATACTTGAGGGACCAATGTTTGGAACCATTTCGATCTCTCCGTTTTCAAGAACTACAACTTGCTCCATTTGTGCCCAAATAAACGTATCACGACGAGCTGCCATTGCGAGTGTATATAAGTCGTCTGTTTGAGAAACAAGGGCAAGGGAATCGTTTGCAATGATATTCTTCACATTCATATCCAGTTTGTAATATGGATCGTTAATAGCGCCCGTTGCAACTGGGACACGCGCAGTAAATCGATCCAGAATAGGCATGTAATCACCCTGATCATCAATATAGTAGCTCTCTCCAAATGTATCTATAATGCGTATAATTGGATTACGTTGAAGAATATCCATACACAATACACCCGATGGATTAAAATAAACATCTGCCGCTTGAACAGCTTGATGATTCATCAATTCAATTTCAATATCATTTAAGTTTATCGAACTAGCGCGAACACTATCTATTTGAATGCCCTTTTGTTTTAGAAGTCCATAAACATCTTCATCGATAATGAAATGCAATTCAGGATCTCCACTATAGGTGATTTTACTTTGAAAACAGACTTCTGCTTGACGCTTGTTGTTTACAAAACCAAGTAATACAATCACCAGAGACATACTCAGTGACCAAAGGACAATATGAACTACCTTCTTTTTCATGATAAAGAAGGATTTAAAGTTAATTTCTTACGGATAGGTTCTAGCAACATATCAATATCGCCAGCTCCAAGCGTAAGAAGAACTTGGGGTTTATGCGAAGCAATGTATTCGGGCAATTCCGATTTATTGAGTAAGCACTTATTGTTTGATTGAATTTTATCCAATAAAACAGCAGAGGTAATTCCCGCAATAGGAAGTTCACGAGCAGGATAAATGTCGAGTAGAATGACCTCATCAAGCAGCGATAAACTATGTGCAAATTCATCCATAAAATCGCGGGTACGACTAAAAAGATGCGGTTGAAACACACCCATGATTTTCTTATCTGGGTAGATTTTTTTAACCGAACTGATGCATGCTTTTAATTCTTCTGGATGATGCGCATAATCGTCGATGAAAATAAAATCTTCTTCACGCATGAGGTATTCAAAACGACGTTTCACCCCTTTGAAACTGGCTAAACCAGTACGAATTGCATCATCATTTAGACCATAAAGATAAACAGCAGTGATAGCAGCTAAGGCATTTTCAATGTTGTGAAATCCAGGAAGACCCAATGTTAAATTCTCAATAAGATGATCTTTAATCTGAATATCAAAACGATAAAGCTCACCTTCCGAAACACAATTCAATAATTGCACGTCTGCATTTTCGCTTGTATGATAGGTTAACGCACGATCAAAAAGTCGTTTTGGTAAATCTAATCCCTGTTTTAAAATGAGGAAACCATCTGGCTTAAGTTGATCTGCAAAATCTATAAAGGATTTTACAAGTGCATCCTTCTCTTTGTAAATATCTAAGTGATCGGCATCCGTTGAAGTAATAATAGCCGTATTGGGATGCAAATGCAAAAATGAGCGATCGTATTCATCCGCCTCAACCACCATGACACTTGAAGCCATTCCCGGTAAATAGTTGCTGTTGTAATTCGCTGTAATTCCACCTAAAAATGCAACCGGTTTCTTGCCTCCATGTTCGAGTAAATGAGCAATTATAGAGGATGTTGTTGTTTTTCCATGGGTTCCGGCAACGGCAATTGTTTGATGCGATTCCGAAATTAATCCAAGTAATTCGGCTCTTTTCAATAATACGAAACCCTCCGAACGAAAATAGTTTAATTGTGCACTATCGGCTAGAATAGCAGGAGTATAAATTACAAGAGAAGATTCTTTTTCTTGTGAATCAACTAATTGAGAAGGCAGTGATTGAATGGAATCAGAAAAACAAATGTTCATGCCTTCATGCTGAAGTTCATTTGTTAATGCTGTTTGAGTTTTATCATAACCACCAACAGCTATTCCCCTCTGCAGAAAATACCGAGCGAGCGCACTCATCCCGATACCACCGGCACCTAAGAAATAAACATATGTGATGGCTTGCAGATTCATATCACACCGAGATCATTTTTATTACTTCATCAACAATTTCGCGCGTTGCTTCAGGCTTCCCAAATTCAGCGATCGATTTAACTAAACCATCGCAGGCAGTGGTGTTCTGGTTTAACTCTAGCAAAACTTCTACAAGTTTCGTTCGAGCATCGCTATCTTTTACAAGCAATGCTGCCCCTTTTTCCACCAACGATTGTGCATTATGTGTTTGATGGTCTTCGGATGCAAAAGGATATGGAACCAAGATGGATGCTTTATGAACCAAACACAATTCAGAAACCGCTAATGCACCCGCCCTCGAAATCACAACATCTGCTGCAGCATAAGCTAAATCCATCTCTTTGATAAACGCAAATGTTTGAATTCCAGAATCGTTTATCGTTTTAACCGCCTCGGCCGCATTACCATCGAAACCCTTTCCTGTTTGCCAAATAAGTTGTAAACCAGCAGCTTTAATTTGAGGAAGACCGTTTAAGATGCTCTCATTTATGGATAGCGCTCCCAAACTTCCTCCAACAACAAGGAGGGTTTTCTTATTCGGACTTAAACCGAAATGTTGAAGTGCCTCATTACGTTTCCCCTCTTGATTTAAAATTTCATGACGCACAGGATTTCCTGTATAGACTATTTTGTTCTGTGGAAAAAAGCGTTCCATGTTGGGATAAGCAACACAGAGTTTGTTGACGCGTTTCGAAAGCACTTTATTTGTAATGCCAGGATACGAGTTCTGCTCTTGAACAAGTGCGGGAATTCCTTTTGTCGTGGCCATAAATAACACAGCCGCGCTAGCATACCCTCCAACACCGATGACAGCGTCCGGTTTAAATTCCCTGATAATTTTGCTCGATTGAGCTAAAGCGCCCAACAAACGAAATGGAACTAGGAAGTTTTTCAATGTGAAAGAGCGCTGAATTCCGGAAATGTTCAGACCGATAATTTTATATCCTGCGGCTGGAATTTTCTCCATTTCCATTCGACCAAGCGCTCCAACAAATAGTATTTCTGCGTTTGTATATCGTGCTTTAATTTCATTAGCAATGGCAATTGCCGGGAAAATATGTCCTCCCGTGCCCCCACCGGAAATGATGAATTTATATGACCTCATCAAGTCCTCCTTTCTCTTTCACGCAAAAGCGGCTAACGCATAAAATAATTCCAATGGAAATACTTGTAAACCAAATGGAAGTTCCTCCCATACTAACCAATGGCAGGGCTTGCCCGGTAACAGGAAATAGCTGAACAGCAACAGCCATATTTATAAAGGCCTGAAAAATAAGCATCAGAGAGCAACCGATGGCTAAAAAGGACGCAAAGGTTTGTGGGCTGTATTGTACCATTCGCACTACCCTCAAAAGCAGAATTAAATACAATAGCATAAGGATTGTGGCCCCAATAAAACCATATTCTTCCAATACAATGGCGAAAATGAAATCCGAATAAGGATGTGGTAGAAAGTTACGTTGTGTTGAATTACCCGGACCTTTCCCAAAAACGCCACCATTCGCAATGGCAATTTTTGATTGTTCTGCTTGAAAATTAACCTCAGAATCCCCACTTGAAAAGTTCACAATACGCGCCTTCCAAGTTCCAATTCGTCCGGGCAATTCGAAATTAATAGCAAGCAGAATAAATAATCCAAAGGAAACGATACCAATTCCAATGAGTGCAAGAATGTACTTTACATTCACTCTCCCAATAAACAACAACACCAGTGAAGTGGCAAAAAGTATGGCTGACGTTGAAAAGTTTGCAGGTAAAATCAAGCCACAGATTGCAAATATTGGCCATACCATTTGCAAAAATCCGCCTTTGAATTCCTTAATTTTCTCCTGTCTTCGTGTTAATGATCTTGCCAGAAATAGGATGAGTGCTAGTTTGGCAAAGTCGGATGTTTGAAACGTTGCATTGATAATAGGTACGGTAATCCATCTACTTGCCTCGTTCAAATTTGTACCTGAAACGAGCGTGATAACAAGCAATGGTATTGCAATTAGGAATGCAATTTTGGCGATACCTGAAAAAATTCGGTAATGAAGCAAATGTGTGAAATACATCAAGCCCAAGCCCGTAATAACCAATACAAGATGTTTGAAAAGATAATGTTCGGTATTTCCATCCTGTTTCATATACGCAAGCGATCCGGTAGCGCTGTATACAGCAAGAACGGATAGCAAAGAAAGCAAGAGCACCACGATCCAAATGGTACGGTCTCCTTTCGCATATATAGATGGGAAATTCATTGGTACTTATAGATTATAGTTCGCGAACTGCTTTTTTAAACTGACGTCCACGATCTTCATAATTTTCGAAAAGATCGAAACTTGCACAGGCTGGAGATAAAAGAACGGTATCACCATTTTTCCCTAATGAATAGGCCGCTTTCACAGCTTCTGTAGCACTTCCCGTTTCAACAATATGCTCAACCATTCCTTGAAAAGCATCTTGGATTTTTTGGTTGTCTTTCCCTAAACAAACAATGGCTTTTACTCTACCACGAACCAAATCGCTAAGCATTGCATAGTCGTTTCCTTTATCAACACCACCAACAATCCAAATAACAGGATTCGACATACTTTCGAGGGCGTACCAAGTTGAGTTTACGTTGGTTGCTTTTGAATCATTGATAAATTCAATTCCATGAACCTTCGTTACAAATTCCAAACGATGTTCAATACTGTCAAAATCCATTAGACTCTCTCTAACTAGTTCTTTCCGAATATCTAACACCCGGGAGGAAATGCCGGCTGCCATAGAATTACATTGATTGTGTTTGCCTTGAAGTGCGAGGTCGAAAATGGACATGATAAATGGATCGTTTATGTTAAAGTGAATTTGATTTTCTTGAATAGATGCTCCATGTTCAATCTTTTTAGAAAGAGAAAACGGTGCTTTTTGAACTGGAGATGGGAAGTTTTTTAATGCTTCTTCAATAATGGAATCATCGGCATTGTAAACAAAAACACCATGCTCATCCATATTCTGAAGAATGCGGAATTTGGAAGCGATGTAATTGGAAAGTTGGTAATCGTATCGATCTAAATGATCCGGAGTGATATTGAGTAAAACCGCTATATCCGCTTTAAAAGCAAACATGCCATCAAGTTGAAAGCTGCTTAATTCCAAAATGTAAAAATCACGGGATGTTTCAGCAACCTGACGCGCGAAACTTTTTCCCACATTACCTGCCACACCAACATTTAATCCCGCATTCTTAAAAATATGATAGGTTAAAAGTGTCGTCGTTGTTTTACCATTTGTACCCGTTATCGCAACCAATTTCGCATCCGTATAACGAGCTGCAAATTCAATTTCAGAGATTACTGTAATTCCTAGTTTATGCGCCTCCACGATTATTGGAGCTTTATCTGGAATTCCCGGGCTTTTAATTATTAGGGACGCGGATAAGATTTTATCGAATGAATGAGTTCCTTCTTCGTAAGCAATTTCTTTACGAATAAGCTCCTCTTTGTATTTAGGAACGATCAAACCTTGGTCGGAAACAAACACCGTAAAGCCCTTGAGTTTTGCCAATACGGCAGCACCCAAACCGCTTTCGGCGGCTCCAAGAATGGCTATATGTTTATTCTCGTTCAAGGTTAACGAAGTTTTAAAGTCACGATGGTTAATACAGCTAGGGCAATCCCAACAATCCAGAAACGGGCAACAATTTTAGATTCATGAAATCCCATTTTTTGGAAATGGTGATGAAGAGGTGCCATTCGGAATATGCGTCGTCCTTCGCCGTATCGTTTCTTGGTGTACTTGAAGTAGCTAACTTGTAGAATTACACTCATGTTTTCGACAAGGTAGATTCCGCAAAGAATTGGAATCAGGAGTTCTTTACGAAGCATTATAGCAACAACTGCAACGATTCCGCCCAATGCCAAACTTCCGGTATCGCCCATAAAAATTTGTGCTGGATAACTGTTGTACCATAAAAATCCTACGCAGGCACCAACAAATGCACTCATGTAGATTACAATTTCACCCGAGTTGGGTATATACATGATATCGAGGTAATCGGCAAAAATGAGGTTACCCGAAACGTAAGCAAACAGAGCAAGTACAAAACCAATTATACCGGTTGTTCCTGCTGCCAAACCATCTAAACCATCGGTCATATTTGCACCATTGGAAACGGCTGTAATGATGAAAATAACAATCGGAATGAAAATAAGCCAGGCCCATTTCTCATAGTTATCACCAAGGAAAGCGAGGATTTTGGCATAATTGAACTCGTGATTCTTAACAAATGGAATGGTAGTAATGGGAGCTTTAGCATCAACATACTTTTCTGTGTGCTCAGCCATACGGTCGGTAGTATTCATTTGTACCGTATTTTCATTTCCTACAATTTGACGACGAATGGTAACCTGAGGATGGAAATACAAAAGCAAGCCGACAAAAATCCCAACACCTATTTGACCAACCACTTTAAATCGCCCAGATAACCCTTCCTTATTCTTCTTAAAGACTTTTATATAATCGTCCAAAAAGCCAATTGCCCCTAAGCCAATTGTTGAAATGATAAGAGCAACTATATATACGTTGTGCAGCTTGGCGAATAATAGAGTTGGAATTAGAATACAGGATAAAATAATTAACCCGCCCATGGTTGGGGTTCCTTGTTTACTCATTTGACCTTGAAGTCCAAGATCTCGGATTGTTTCTCCAACTTGTTTTACTTGTAGATATCGGATAATTTTTTTTCCGAAAACCAATGAAATGACTAATGATAGAATCAAGGCCATCGCTGCCCGGAACGAGATAAACTGGAACAAACCAACACCCGGCAAATCGGTGTTTTTAGCGAGGTAATCAAAAAGATAATATAACATCAGATTCCTTGTATATTAAATGTTTGGTTGAGCTCATCCATATCATCGAATGGATATTTCACTCCTTTTATTTCCTGGTATTTCTCATGTCCTTTGCCAGCAACAAGAATAATATCGCCCGGCTTACTGAGCGCACAAGCTGTATGAATTGCTTCACGTCTATCGGTGATGGATAACACTTTTTTGTAATTCACAGCATCTACCCCAGCTTTCATTTGACGAATAATTTCATCGGGGTCTTCCGAACGTGGATTGTCAGAAGTAAGAATAACTCGATCACTTAAGTCGCAAGCAATACGCGCCATCTCGGGTCTTTTTGCTGCATCACGATCGCCACCGCAACCCACCAAGGCAATTACTTGCTCATTCCCAGTGCGGAGTTCATTGATTGTTCGCAATACATTGTGCAATGCATCAGGAGTATGCGCATAATCAACAATTGCAGTAATTCTATTATCCGATTGAACATATTGAAAGCGACCTTCAACACTTTTCAAGGTGCTTAATGCAGTGAGTGTATTCACCTTGTCCTGCCCGAGGAGCACTGCAACAGCGTAAACTGCTAATAAATTATATGCATTGAATGTTCCAATTAGCGAAGTCCAAACTTCTTGTTCATCAATACGCAGATGCATTCCAGCTAATTCTTTTTCAATGATGCGGCATGAAAAATCTGAACCTTGACTTAAACCATAAGTTTGAATCGTGGCTTTTGTAAAATCCGCCATAGCTAAACCAAAATCATCATCCCTATTTACGAGTGCAAAAGCATCGGAAGATAGTTCTGAGAAAAAACGTTGTTTGGCTGCAAAATAGTTTTCAAAAGTTTTGTGGTAATCGAGATGATCGTGAGTCAAATTCGTAAATACTCCACCCGCAAAATCAATCCCTTGAATTCGATGTTGATCAACGGCATGAGAACTCACTTCCATAAAAACATACGAACAGCCTGCTTTTACCATACGATCAAGTAATGCTTGAAGCTGAACCGGATCGGGTGTTGTATGTGTTGAAGGAATTACAAGATCAGCAATTTGATTTTTAACAGTAGATAGTAAACCACAGGTATGATCGAGTTTTGAAAACAAATCAAAAAGCAATGTTGCGATTGTGGTTTTGCCATTCGTCCCCGTTACACCAACAACCTTTAAACGTGACGATGGATTATCATAAAAATTAGAAGCAATGGTACCTAATGCAAAAGCGCAATCTTTAACAATCACATAGGTTACTTTTCCCCGAAGAACATTGGGTAGTTCTTCGCACACAATGGCAATAGCTCCAAGTTCTTCGGCAGCATTAATGTATGCATGACCGTCGGAATGAATTCCTCTAACTGCCACAAATAAACCATTCTTCTCAACAGTACGAGAATCGGCAGTAACAGATAGGATTGCAAGATTGGTTGAGCCATGCAACTCAATTGCTCCTGCTTTATATAATATATCTCGCAGCAGTCTCATTTAGGTTAATTCGATTAGTACTACCATGTTTTTTTTAATAGGAACTCCTGCAGGTACAGACTGTGATTTCACAATTCCACGCCCAACAATCTGAACACGGATACCTTGATTTTCTAATAAATAAATCGCGTCTTTCAAACCCAATCCTCGAACATCTGGAACCTGATTACTAGCCATTGCCTGAGGTTTCACGAACGCTTTGTTTCCAGTTAGCGAGACCCGAACCCATTCTTCATCTGCAGGAACAACACCTATCATTCCTGTTTTCTTCATGAGTTGTGCAATATCTTTCCCAACCCCTGAATAGTTTTTCATCGTTGCGGCTGTTGCAAATGCTTTGGGTTTACTTTCTTGTATTTCGATGTTTTGCGCATATACTTTATCGGCAACTTCTTTGAATACTGGACCAGCAACCAAATTGGCATAGTAAACAGAATTGGACGGCGCACTTACCACAACTATACATGTGTATTTGGGATTGTCGGCGGGGAAATATCCAACAAAGGATGCTTGGTATTTTTTGGCGCCGCTTCCAGTATCTTTATAACCATCGGCTCCGAATGCAATTTGAGCAGTCCCCGTTTTTCCACCTATCTTATAATGTGGATTCTTCAGATTTGAGGCCGTTCCTCGCTCAACAACACCTTCGAGCAAGGGCTTCAATTTATCGATGGTGGCTTTTGAACAAATGGCTGGATCTAAAACAATAGGATCAAAGCGACGTACCGTTTGACCTCTGTAACGAATCTCTTCTACAAATTGCGGCTTCATGAATTTGCCATTATTTGCAACAGCATTGTAAAATGACAAAACTTGTATTGGAGCCATCAAACATTCGTATCCTATCGACATCCAAGGCAATGTTAAGCCCGACCATGAAGCATTACTTGGGTCTTTTAAGTTGGGTTGATATTCACCACTAATTTGCAAGCCAAGTGTTT
>CAXNNF010000005.1:0-11699 GCA_964203455.1 Bacteroidia bacterium | reverse complement strand
CTTTAAGTAAGGACTTGCTCTTTAATTGCTGAGCAGCGTCTCGACCAACACCATTGTCATCAATCGAAATTTCCAGATATCCGCTTTTTTCTTGAAGTGAAATTGTTAGTACTCCCGGTTTTTCTTGATGTAAAAGTCCATGCCAGATAGCATTCTCAACAAAAGGCTGAATAATCATGGGGGGAACCCATGTTGTATGAATATCGATACTCGAATGGATTTGAATATTCCAAGAAAATTTATTGGCGAAGCGCTTATTCTCTATTTCAATATAAAGATTCAAGGCCATCAATTCGCTCTCTAGTGCAATGTGTGTTTCGCGTGAATTGTCAAGAATTAATCGAATTAATCGAGCAAATTTCGAAACATAGGCAGATGCTTCGTCAGGTTTGTTTTTAATGATATAACTATTAATGGAGTTTAAACTATTGAAGATAAAATGGGGATTCATCTGACTTCTCAACGCTTTGTTTTCGAGTTCGTTGAGTTGCTTTTGCAATAGGTTTTTTTGAAGCGCTTTTTTTCGAATCTGATTCACTCGATATCTATAAATAAGCACAATGAGAATTCCTGCTATAAGTATCAGACTTAGTAAAAACCATGTAGATTTCCAAAAAGGAGGCTGAACAATAAGCGTTATAATTTTTTCTCCGGAACTCCATTCTCCGGCTCCATTTTTAGCACGTAAACGAAAGGTATAAGTGCCGTTTTCTAAGTTGCTGAATACTACATTTCCTTCTTTACCAGTCAAAACCCAGTCTTTGTCTATCCCTTCCAACTTCGAATAATAATAGTAATCGATGGATGAACCTATATCGGGAATGGTAAATTGAAAACGTATATAATTTTGTGTGTAGTCTAACTTAATTGTATCAAGAGAATTATAGGGTTTACTTGATTTATACGGTTTTAAAAAAACATCTATATCGGTTATATAGATTGTTCCAACTTGGTTTTTAATTAAAATATCCTCGGGTTTAAAACGATAGGCAATGTCCATCCCTCCCATATAGATATAACCATCGTCATGATATTGAATAACATTCGATTGAGCTATTTCGAAACCTTGCTTTTTTGTGAAATTTCGAATCAGACAAGTTTCTGCAATAACTACCGAAACTCCCTTTTCAGTTAAAACCCAAATATTTCCTTGCTTGTCTTTTGTGAGAGAAAAAATTCGTGAACTCAGAAGTCCTTGGTTGGCAGTTAAATAGATTAGCTTTCCTGAAATTGGGCTGTAGCGAGCAAGTCCAATACTAATCATATTGATCCAAATATTGCCATTATGATCCTCCAAAACCTCTTCCACATTTCCTTGAAGAATGCTCTCTGAAGGATTGCCATCATTAAAGAAACGGACCGTTCTTCTGGTAGGATTGTATTGAAAAAGACGTTTTTGGTCGTTTACTACCCAAATATTACCCTTGCTATCGCCAAATAATTGTTGAAGTTCGAGTGTTTCGAGTTTGCTCGATTTTTTAAATTCTTCCGATTTATTTATTAGTTGTCCAGAAGATTCATCCCAACAAAAAAGGGCGTCTTTTAAAGAAAACCAAAGCCGATTATTGGAGCCGTATGTTATTGTCGAAACAGCAGATTCTCTGGGTAGTGCATTGGGCAATTGAACGCGTGTTAATTCATTCGATTTGGATAATGAAAACTGAAGTAATCCTTTTGATGTTGCTAAATAGTAGGTTCCTTGTTTATAGCGCGATTTCAAAGAGGAAAATATCACTAGGTTTCCTCGTGTGCTGTTTAAAGGAATTTCATATTTAGCGAAACCCGTTTTTTTGGAAAAGGCATAAACGCCATTTCTATAATAGGTTCCTGCATAAAAGAGGCTATCGTTTTCGAATGGTAAAAAGGTGGAAATTACATTTATTCCATTCTCAAAATCAAATTTCATATTGCTTCCATCAAACTCAAAAATGGATTTCGGTCGCTGAGACATGCGGGTAAAACCATCGCTTGTCCCTAAAAAAATGTCTTCCCCTGTTGGGCAAATGGAAATGCCGTCCTCTAAATTGGGCGTTTTGCTTGATGTCTTATTTTCAATAGTTAAGTAGGAGTAGTTCTTTGTTGCAATATCCAAGATGCCAAATCCATGATAATACGATGTAAAAAGAATTTTTTGGTCGCCTATAAATGCAAAATCGTTGATTTTATTAGCGTAACCAGATGAGAGTTTATCGACTTCAAAATGCTTCCATTGTTTAGTTGTTGGAGTATATGCATAAATGCCATCAACCCAAGTTCCCAAATAAATATCTCCCAATTGACTTATTTGAATGCGTTGAAATAGATTTTTATCCGTTTTCTTTAATCCGTTTTTCTCTCGTTGTTCAATTTTTTCATGCTTCAAATTGTTGGGGTTGAATTTTACAAGGCCATCACGGGTTGAAATCCAAAACATGCCAGCCTTATCCATTTTAATGTCTTTTATCTCATTAAAATTGTAACCGTCTTTTCGATCATCGAATGATACTAAATGAAATTGGTCTTTTTCTCTTTCGTAGCGTGCGATTCCTTTTCCAAAAAAGCCAATCCAAAGCTCTCCGTTTTTGTCTTCACAAACTGCCGTAGGATGGTTGTTGGGAAGCCTATTCTTGCGCAGTGATTCTTGGAAATAGCGTTTAAATTGATTGGTTTGCGGGTTAAAGCTATTCAATCCATTGTCTTGTGTCGAAATCCAAAGTAATCCCGTTTTATCCTGATAAAGATGAATAATGAGATTGCTGCTTAAGCTATTGGTGTCAGTTGGGTCGCAGGTAAAATTCCTAAAACGCACCCCATCAAATCGCGAAAGGCCTGAATGCGTTCCTATCCATAAAAATCCATTTCGGTCTTTGGCAAAACAGCGAACTGTATTATCTGGCAGGCCTTGCTCAACAGAAAAATTAAAATAACGATATGCGTTTTTTTGTGCACTCACCCTTAAACAATTTAAGAGGAGAAACACTATTAGAAAAACACAAAACGGATATCTGATTTGCACAAAGAGGTCAATTACTATGCATTAACAAAGCTATAATATTGCATGCTTAAATAAGCAAATCAATTAATAACTGGTTGAATTCTAGAATAACTGGTTGGTATTTGATACAAATAAAAAAAGCCGTCCAAAAATGAACGGCTTTGCAAATAAATCCAATGTTGATTAAGGGAAAACGCCCAATGAATTATAAGACTGAGCAATTTTCTTGATTGCTACAACAAAAGCGGCTGTTCTTAAATCTGGAACGCCTTTTCCATTGTGAAGCTCATCGCGAATGTCGTGGTATGAAGAAATCATCGTGTCTTCGAGACCAGAATAAACAAGTTCTAGTTCATCTGCTCCGCGTTGAATCATTTCTTTTTGTACTGAAGATGCAGTATTTCCAGTCATTTCTTCAACATACGAAATCATGCTGCGGCCCATTCCTTCTTCCCAACGTTTTCCAAGTCGTCCAAAACGAACGTGACTCAGATTTTTCAACCATTCGAAATACGAAACCGTAACACCTCCTGCATTTAAGTAAATGTCTGGAATAATATAAATTCCTTTTTTATTCAGAATTTCTTCCGCTCCAGCAGTAACGGGACCGTTAGCAGCTTCTCCAATAATTTTACATTTAATTCGATCTGCGTTATCGATGTTGATTTGATTTTCCAATGCTGCTGGAATCAATACATCGCACTCTAATTCAAGAGCAGCTAATTTATCAATGGTTGTTGTGCCTGGGAAATTTAAAATGCTACCTGTTTTGGTGCGGTGTGCTTCAAGCGCCATCGGATCAATTCCATCTTTATTTAAAATGGCTCCATCCCACTCGGCAATTGCAATAATTTTTCCACCACCTTGATGAACAAACTTGCATGAGTGAAAGCCTACATTTCCAAATCCTTGAACCACAAATGTTTTTCCTTGAACACCTGGAGTAAGTCCCCATTTAGCACAATCTTCTGCAACATTCAATGCTTCACGAATTCCGTAAAAAACACCCAGTCCGGTTGCTTCTTTACGACCTCTGATGCCACCTTGTGCTACTGGTTTACCTGTAACACATCCTAATGCATTGATATCATTCGGGAAAAATGTTTGGTATGTATCTACAATCCAAGCCATTTCACGTTCTCCGGATCCATAATCTGGTGCAGGAACATCGATACCCGGACCAATGAAATTTTTCTTAATCAACTCCGATGTGTAACGACGTGTGATACGCTCTACTTCATCAGAAGATAATTTGCGTGGATCAATTTTAATTCCGCCTTTTGCTCCACCAAATGGAACATCAACAATAGCACACTTGTATGTCATCAAAGCCGAAAGTGCCATTACCTCGTCTTGATTCACTCCCATACTATAGCGAATCCCGCCTTTTGTAGGAAGTTTGTGATGACTATGCTCTGAGCGATATGCTTCAATTACTTCATACGAATCTCCTATCTTAACGGGAAAACGCATTTTATAAACGCTGTTGCATTGTTTAATTTGCTCTAAAATTCCTTCTGGAACATCAAGAAATTTAGCGGCACGGTCGAAATACTTAAGGACATCATTAAAAAATTCGCCCTCGTTTTTATCCGTAATGTTTGACATAAACGGTTTTTTTATAGGTTGATAATTGGGATTAACTGAGCCAAACGTACACAAATTTTTATGTTTGGGGGATTTTAAGAAAAGGAAATATTTCTTTGTAAATCAGCGCATTACGTTTTAATTGCAAAAACTAGTCTTATTGTAGCACTTACAAAAAGGCAAAAATTCACTTCTGCTTTAGTAAAAACGATTACAATGTTAAGACTCTGGTGAAAAAAGTGCTTTTAATTCGGTTGCCTCATTGGGCTTCATTTTACCGGCTAAAATCAAGCTTAATTGGCGTCTACGGAGTGCTCCATCAAAACGCATTTTTTGCAATTCGGTTTCAGGAATGGTTTCAGGAACGGCAATAGGATTCCCCAATTGATCAACAGCAACGAAGGTATAAATTGCCTCATTGTGCTTAATACGTTCGCCTGTAGAATGATTCTCGACCCACACATCGATAAAAACTTCCATCGAGGAGGAGAATGAACGTGAAACAATCGCTTCCAACGTTACAATATCGCCTAATTTTATGGGTCTACTAAACGAAACATTATTCACCGAAGCTGTTACTACAACTCGTTTACAATGCCTTTGTGAGGAAATGGCAGCTGTAATATCCATCCAATGAAGCAATCTACCTCCCATTAAATTTCCTAATGTGTTAGTGTCGTTGGGCAGAACAATTTCAGAAGAAATTGCCATAGATTCTCTAGCAAACTTTTGTGTTTTCATGAGTGCAAAGATAGTATCCCTAAACTTATATTGCGGCTATTCGTTCACCGATGTTATATTTGCATCATGTATTTCTTGTACCTAAAGTCTATTCACATCATTTTCGTTGTTACCTGGTTCGCAGGCTTGTTTTATATGCCGCGTCTTTTTATTTACGATGTGGAAGCGCGCAGTAAAAATGAACCAGAAAACCACATTTTGGTGAACCAATTTCGCATCATGCAAAAACGTTTGTGGTTTGGAATTACTTGGCCATCCATGATATTGACACTTATTTTAGGTCCTTGGATAGTTATTGAAGCGGATCACATTCAATGGTCAGATAGATGGCTAATCGTTAAAGTTTGTTTAGTAGCAGGCTTGGTGCTCTATCACCTGAGTTTGCATGTTATTTTCAAGCAGCTCGGAAAGGATATTGTTCGGTATACATCAAATCAACTGAGAATCTGGAACGAATTTGCTACACTCTTTTTAGTGGCAATCGTTTTTCTTGTAGAATTACAAAACGAGCTCGATATGCTTTATGGCATATTGGGGCTATTGGGATTTATTGGGCTATTGATGCTTGCAATTAAAATATACAAGCACAAAAGACTTCAGTTCGAGAAAAACCAGAGCAAATCTTAAATCAAGAAACTTAGCGAATAAGTAACCAGGCTTCTTCGTTCAACCCTTTTTTAATTGCGCTTAGTTCGCTGCTCGCTTCATTTACACTTGCATAACTACCATAAACAACGCGGTGAAGACCTGCGGGTGTTTGATCTAAAACAAAAGAATTAAACCCTTTTTCATATAGATAATCGACCATACCATTTGCATTTTGTTCGGTCGAATAACATCCAGCAACAATAAATATTTTGGCGCTTTCGGCACTAAACGACTCTACTGTAATTACTTCAACGGCCTTTCGAACTGCAGGTAAATTACTTGAATGAACAGCTCCCATGGCAAAAGTTGGTGTAGGGGCCGAATTACTGAAAATACTAAAATCGGATTTAGAAATCCCTTTCCCTTCAGGAAGAATTGAATTAACACCAATAAGCGCTGCTAATAAAATAAATGGGACTGTTTTTAATGCGGTACGAACAGGAAACTTACGGGGTTGTTTTGCTGACGAAACAATCTCGCGATTAACAAAAACCGGTTCCGGACGACGATCAGGAGATGGTACTCGGTTAATTGGGCTTACTTGAATCGTATAAAGTCCATAGGATTCGGGGAGGAAATTCTGAGTTGTAAATGCTCTAAATTGAAAGTTTCGCTCAATGTCTGAATGAAATTGCCCAACATGTTCCCAATCCACTCGCTCACCTGCTAAAAGCCTATCATTAAGGGTTTCTGCATAATCAACAAGCGTTTTGCGGGCTTCAGTAAAAGAAATATTTTCGATTTTAGCAAAGTGATTAACGAGCAATCCATCATCGGTCTTTAAGTTCCGATTGAACGCCAATTGCTTAGATGGCATTTGGAAAACATGCGAAACAGGATGGACACGTGCCGATGCATAATTGCCAATCAATCCGCCAAATCCAGGCAAAACGATGCAGTCATGCACATACAACAACTCCGCTACAACGCTTGCAACTTGTTTATTGACTAAGGAGAATTTTCCGTGATCCATTTGTGCAAATATAACACGCTTTTTTTCAGATAAAGCGTTCTTGGATTTTTTTTAAATCTTGGGGCGTATCAATACTCCAGCTCTCGTGATTACTCAAAGCGGTCATTATTTTATAGCCATTTTCAATCCAACGCAGTTGTTCTAGCTTTTCGGTGTTTTCTAAAAATGATGTCTCCAATGCTGCAATTTTAAGTAACGTTGAAGCGCGGTATCCATACAAACCGATGTGTTGAAAATGTGCATCTAAGTTTATGGCTTCTGCATCTCTTTCAAAAGGAATGGGCAGTCGGCTGAAGTATATTCCGAACCCATTAATATCGCGGACCACTTTAATCATACTCGGATTTAGAATATCGTCCGTATTCGAAAATCGTCGAACCAAGGTGCCTAATTCAACTTCTACATTTTGGAAACAAGAACAGAGGATATCAATTTGTGCAGGGTCAATAAAAGGTTCATCGCCTTGGATGTTGATTATGACAGCGTCCCCACGAACAGTTGAGCCCATTTCTCTAACAACTTCTGCACATCGATCGGTTCCACTTGGGTGATCGGCCGAAGTCATACATACTTCCGCACCAAATGAGCGCACCTCTTTTTCAATGCGCACATCGTCGGTTGCAACAATAACGCGCTGCAACATTGAGCTTTGTTGCGCCTGTTCAACTACTCTGCGAATCATTGTCTTTCCGTTTATTTCCACAAGCGGCTTTCCTGGGAAACGGCTACTGGCAAATCTTGCGGGAATAATCCCAATAAACTGAGGTTCAATCATGCCTCAAATATACATGAAGCAACATTATTGTTCGAGGGAATTTGAAAGGGGCGTTTTCGGGAAACTATTACAGACTTGATATTCTTGTCGGATTGAGGGTTGAAAATGGCGACCTAGAGGCAAGTTGGTTAGAAGTATGGTTGATTTTCTCTTGCAGTTGAGATCTTAAAAAATGGATTTCGTCTTCCAAACGAAGTATTAATAACTCTTGCGTTTTTCTATGAGCAATTGGCTCTCCAAAACAAAATAATTCAGAAAGAGTCATCTCTAATGCCTCTACTATTTTTTCCAAACGCTGAATGGATAATGGTGAAACGCCGCGTTCTAATCTGTGATAACTGGATGTGTCTATTCCTAAATAAGAAGCTAAATACTCTTGCGATAAATTTTTTTGTGTGCGAATCTCGCGGATTTTGTCAGTTGTTTTCATACTATTAATAGGTATATGTTTATATGTATAGTAGATGCAAAATACATAAAAGATATTTTAATTGGTTTGCATGAGACGAAAATGTTTTGCGTGTGGCGCAAAAGGATTTTAATTGTAGGCATTTACATTTGCATAAACACATTACAATTATGAACTAATAAAAAAAGGGTGTATGATTTTCGGGAGATTGTTTTACACCGGCAGCTGCGTTCGCCTCACCTTTTTAGGAAGCGTTATCTATTATTTATAACTCTTTATTTAATTTTATGAAAACAATAACTTCTATTTTATTTTTAATGATGATTGCCTTAACCCAAAATGCAAAAGCAGTTCTTCCTTATTATTCTATTGAATCAAATTACATTGAACCGGCTTCTCCATGCACAATAACTGTTACAGTTACCATTTCAGGTAAAATAGGTAAAAAAGATTGCACAGGTTTAGGGCTTGGATGTCTTGAAATTGACATTGACATTGATAAAACACGAACGGTATCTGGCTTATTTAACCAGCCGAAAGGACAATGCGGACTTATTCTAGAATACAGTAATCCAACAAGCTTAACAATTTCCTACTTAGCCGACAAAGTTACGACCTCAGATTTTGAGGTGGAGGCCGATAAGGCTCTTCCTGCTTACATCTGCAAGAAACTGGGCGTTCAAACCATGACCATTCTTAAAGGCGTTTATAAAAGCTCCGTCGATTCAAAAGGCGTTTGGAAAACCACATTTAAAGTAAAATAAATCGCAAACTAAAAGGTGTCGGGCAATCCGGCACCTTCCTTATACTTCAAATTATGAAAAAACGCACCTTGTTTTTAATGGTATTTGTTAGCGTAATGACTCTTTATTCGTGCAACAGAGTATATCTAGCTCTAGTTGGAGCGCGAACTCCTCGTTTAGAAACCGACGAGGGTATATTTAAACGCGGTAAGGAATTAGGAATTGAGGCCGATAAAGTCCTTGCTTATAAAGATTCTGCCTTTTTAAAAATCAAAAGATTCACATCCAATTCAATTTACGTTTTCGATAAAGCGGGGATTTATTTAAAGATTCAAGAAAACTCAGATAATCCCCAATGCGAAGGTCCTATATTTAAGGCACTTGAGGGAATTGGGCCAGTAAGTTATTTTGCTCGTGATAGTAGCAAAACCCTCGCATTCGAAAGCAGCCTTTGGCAGAACCTTCAAACAAAAAGCACCTACACAGAGTTAAGTTCAAACAATCACGATTATACCGTTGTGTATTATTGGAATCTTTTTAATAGTTTAAAAAATAATCAAAAAGATATTGAATTGATTAAAGCTAATATCAGTAAAAACAAAAGTGTCAACCTTCACCTCATATTAGTAAATCAAGATTTAAGAAGCGCTGATCCAACCTTAGCGGGAGTCAAACTTTAATAAATGACTTTGACTCAGGTTATCTCCTGCCTTTTTACAATGCTTGCTGGAATTGCTATGTGTCAATGTCAGCCCGACTTTGATAAAATGAAATTTCAACACACTGCTCTTCGAACACTCTGCGTTAAAAATGGAATTGATTCATCCGCTGTATTGTTTTGCAAACAAGAACACCTGCTTGCTTCAATTAAAAATCAGTATTGCAAAATATATCTTTATAATGATGCGGGCTATCAAGTTGAGTTCATGACGAAAGACGGTTTTATTGAAATGTCTCAAATTGAATTTTTATTTAAAAACCTCAACCAAATAAACCCTCTGCATTGCAATAGTTCCAAATTCATTGAGCTTGAACAAGAGAGTTGGGTTGTTGGGAACGGCTTTTCATTTTTGAATAGTTATGTAATTGTATGCTACTGGTCTACACGTAAATTTCTTCAGGGGCAATTTTATCGCATGCAAGAGTTGCAAAAATTAAAAAGTCGTTTCTCTCATATTTCGATCAGCATAGTTTTTATAAACCAAGATTTTATCCCTTAACCGTTCCGGTTGATTGGCGCTCCGAATTCATATCGCCTAAATCAACTTAAATGAAATTAATCATTCCTATTGTATTGTTCCAATGTATTCTAAATCCCCTTTTGCCTCAAGACGATCCTTGCAAATTTTCCAATAAACCAACACCAATTGATACTTCAGAAGCAAAACCGGCAGCAACGAGTATTCAACATACCTTAATTTCAAACGTAAATCTTTCTGCATTAAAATTTGAAAACGCTTCATTCACTCAGGCGCGCTACTTTCAAATATCCTTGTCATCAAACATAAATGCCAAAACAGATGTCAAAATGAAAGAATGCATGATTAACATTGAATTGAATGATATATCCGGATTTGAATGGATTCCGGACAGTGTTTTTCAATTCAACAAAGACCTTGTTAACTTCAAATTTGCCATTCAGCAACCCGAAAAAAAGAAAGTCGTGTTGAATTTTAATAGCATAGCACAATCTCAGAAAGTCCGAACTTTTGTATCAACCATCGATTCAATGGGTCGACCAATAAGAAAACAGAGCACTGGTTTTTTCTCTCCCGGCACATTGCTTATAAACGGAGGACTTTCATATAGCGGAAATGCACGCAACAAAGTCGAATTCGGATTGGCTTCATTTAAAATCAACTGCATGGCAAACAGGAAACTTTATAGCATACAAAATACTAATGAACTTGCAGGTATTCCAATTGAAAAAGGGTTTCTACTTACTGGTGGGGTGAATCTTCAATCGGTGCTTGAAAAGAATTTTGGAAGACTGCTAACCTGGGAAAACTCAAGCGTTTGGTTTTATCCTATTAGCAAGGAAGCTAAGTTGGAGGTTCAAATTAAAAATGCGATAATCTGGAAGCCTGTTTCAAATTTGCAAGCCAGCTTGAGAACAAACTACTCGTACGACGAAAAACGTTGGCCACCAGGATTGTGGTCGGCGGAGTTTACCCTCGGATTTGTATTTAATCAAAGCAATTAGATTCGAATTGCCGCAACACCAGGAAGTTCAACGCCCTCCATGTATTCGAGCAATGCTCCGCCGCCTGTACTAACATATGAAACATCCTTGGCAATGCCGAACTGATTCACTGCAGCAACCGAATCGCCACCACCAACTAATGAAAAGCTGCCGTTTTTTGTTGCTTCTACAATGGCCATGGCAACTTGACGGGTTCCATTTTCAAATGCAGCCATTTCAAATACACCCATCGGACCATTCCACAAAATGGTTTTGCAGGATTTAATCGTTGTTGAAAACAACTCGATCGTTTTGGGTCCAATATCTAATCCCATCCATCCGCTGGAAATAGCGTCAACTTCTGTTATTTGGGTAGATGCATCTGCTGCAAACTTGTCCGCAATAACCGCATCAACTGGCAAATGAAATTCAACGCCCATCTCTTTCGCTTTTTTCAAAAGTTCGAGTGCCAAAGTCAATTGTTCATCTTCCACCAAGGATGAACCAATTTCACCGCCTTGGGCTTTGATAAATGTAAAGGTCATTCCCCCTCCAATGATTAAATGATCCACTTTCGACAAAACGTTTTCGATGATGGCAATTTTGCTGCTCACTTTTGCACCACCCATAATGGCCAAAACAGGGTGCTCGGGATGTTGCATTACTC
>CAXNNF010000004.1:0-13040 GCA_964203455.1 Bacteroidia bacterium | reverse complement strand
GCATAAGAGAATCCAGCTGGCAAACCAGAAACGTCATTTACTCTGAATGCAGAAATATAAGCAGTAACATCACCAAATAAAGCAACATTTATAGTCGTATCGGCCAAAGTTTTAAGATTGATTACGGCATCATACCCACCTGCATTATCGGCGAAAGCGCATGGTAAATTGGTAAGGGTGTCAGGCCAGATATTAAAAGATGAATCGGCATAGATTGGATCGGGAACGCATTGTGCATTGGAGAATCCGAAAGATGTTGCTACAATTACTGCAGCTATTAAGTAACGTTTAATCATAGGAGGTGTATTTAGTCGTTTTTATTTAAATCTTTTTCGATTGATTCCATGAATAGATAGTCGATTGCTTCGCTAACTGTTGGAACAATTTGAAGAACCGGTTCGAGTTGTGAAATGGAAATTAGTTTACGAACACTAGGCTGCAATCCAACAAGAACAAGTGTTCCATTGTCGTTTTTACACAAACGGTTGGCAACTAAAACAGAAGACAATCCTGATGAATCGCAATAACGCGTTTCGGTTAAATCCAAAATGATGTTACACACACCATCTTTATTTAAAAGCAAGAATTCTGATTTAAGATCTGAGGAAACGCTGTTATCCAGCTTTTCGGATAACACTTTTAAGATTGTATAATGCTCTGTTTTTTCTTGAGCGAATTTCATATTCTAAAACATTTTTTCAAACCTACGCAAAATGTATGAAAAGCGCAACAAACTAAGTATAAAAATAAATGCGAAAAACCCAGCTTAATCGGGGCGATTTGCGAGGAGATACAAAGCAGCCATTCGAACAGCAACTCCATTTTCAACTTGCTGAAGAATAATAGAATGATTACTATCGGCTAATTCAGAAGAAATTTCAACACCGCGGTTAATGGGGCCGGGATGCATAATCAGAATTTCTTTGTTTAAACTATTAAGCACTTCTTTATTAAGTCCGTATTGCATTGAATATTCACGGATGGAAGGGAAATAGTTTATGTCCTGGCGTTCCATTTGAATTCGAAGCATATTCGCCACATCGCACCACATTAATGCTTTTTTAAGGTCATGTTCAACCCGAACGCCAATACTTTCGATGTTACGAGGAATTAAGGTGGGCGGGCCGCAAACAATTACTTCGGCGCCCATTTTTTTCAAACAAAAAATATTAGACAGTGCTACTCTTGAGTGTAAAATATCACCAATAATAGCAACCTTAGCACCTTCTAGCGTACCAAATTTGCGTCGAATCGAAAAGGCATCAAGAAGCGCCTGCGTAGGATGTTCGTGTGCACCATCGCCAGCATTGATAATTTTTGCATTCACATGTTGAGAAAGGAAATGAGCTGCGCCCGGTTTAGGATGGCGCATCACAACCATATCAACTTTCATTGCTAAAATATTGTTGACTGTATCAATTAAGGTTTCGCCTTTACTTACTGAAGAGGAAGTTGCACTAAAATTAATGACGTCGGCAGAAAGTCTTTTTTCTGCTAATTCAAAAGAAAGACGAGTGCGTGTTGAGTTTTCGAAAAAGAGATTAACAATGGTAATATCGCGTAATGAAGGAACTTTTTTAATTGGACGATTAATCACATCCAAAAAATTATCGGCCGTATGAAGTATTAGTTCAATATCTTCTTTTTGAAGATCTTTAATTCCTAATAAATGGCGGACACTCAGCATATTTAAGATTCCTTATTTTTTAGTATTACTTCTGCTAACGTTGCATCTTGATTCCAGTGTAAAGCCACTTTCTCTGAAAATATCGCATCAACCGAAACACCTGTATAATCGGGTTGAATGGGCACATGTCGACTTAATCTACGATCAATAAGCACCAATAACTCAACACTAGCTGGGCGACCAAAATGTTGAAGTGCGTCGAGTGCTGCTCGGATTGATCTGCCAGTAAAAAGCACATCATCAATGATTATCACTTTTTTACCTTCAATATCAAAATTCATTGAAGTGGTAGATGGAACCAAGGGTTTAATTCGGAAATCATCTCTGAAAAATGTTGTATCAAGTTCACCATAAACAGGCACATTACCCAGAAGCTGTGAGAGTTCTTGATGAATACATCTAGAAAGCAAAGTCCCGCGAGGCTGGAGTCCAACAAGCACCGTATTTTCAAAAGCACTGTGGTTTTCAATTAACTGAAAACACAGACGTTTAAGTGTTCTTTGAAATTGATCTGTGTCCAGAATAAGTCGGGGCGACATATTTTTTTTATGGGCTTAAAGATAGAATTAATCAAAATATAAATTTCAAAAAAGGATTTTAAATAATATCAAATTGAAATTAGGCATAAAAAAAGCGTCTATCCAGGAAAGGATAGACGCTTCAACATAAATTATGACTGATTACTTTTTAGTCTTTTTGGCAGCGGCTTTTTCGCTTTGCTCCATATCGGACTTCAAATTAGCTAGTACATCAAGATCTCCAAGAGTTGATTTTTCTTGGGTTTCTTTTACTTTACGGGCAGCTTTCTTTGGATCATCAGAACGTTTTTCGGTTGATTCGCTTTCACGAACTTCCGGAGAACCTGCTTTTTCTTCTTCATGAGTACGTGCATGAGAAACGATGATTTTCTTGCTTTCTTTCGCAAACTCAATCACTTTAAAGTCGAGAGTTTCTTCTGTTTTTGCAATAGTACCATCCGTTTTGGTAAGGTGTTTATTCGGAGCGAATCCTTCAACACCGTATGGAAGAGCAACAACACCACCTTTATCATTCATAGAAGTGATTGTTCCTTGATGCAATGAGCCATCTGTAAAGATAGTTTCAAAAACATCCCAAGGATTTTCTTCCATTTGCTTATGACCTAAGCTCAGACGACGGTTTTCCTTATCTGTATCTAAAACGAGAACAGAAATTTCTTCGCCAATCTTAGTGAATTCACTTGGATGTTTAATTTTCTTGCTCCAGCTTAAGTCAGAAATATGAATTAAACCATCAACACCTTCTTCAAGTTCTACAAAAACACCGAAGTTGGTGAAGTTACGAACCTTGGCAGTGTGCTTAGAACTTATTGGATATTTCGCTTCAATTTCAGCCCAAGGATCTGGCATTAATTGTTTAATACCCAATGACATTTTACGCTCTTCGCGGTCTAAGCTTAGAATTAAACATTCTACTTCTTCACCAACTTTCAAGAAATCTTGAGCCGAACGAAGGTGCTGCGACCATGACATTTCAGATACGTGAACCAAACCTTCGAAGCCCGGCTCAATTTCTATAAATGCACCGTAATCAGCCAAAACAACTACTCTACCTTTCACTTTGTCGCCAACGTTTAAGTTTGGATCAACATTGTCCCAAGGATGAGAAGTTAATTGTTTCAAACCAAGAGCAATACGCTTCTTACCTTCATCAAAATCAAGGATTACCACTTGAATTTTCTCATCCAATTTCACAATTTCTTCTGGATGATTTATGCGACCCCAACTTAAGTCAGTAATGTGAATTAATCCATCAACACCACCTAAGTCAACAAATACTCCATAAGAAGTAATGTTTTTAACAGTTCCTTCAAGAACCTGACCTTTTTCTAGCTTGGAGATAATCTCTGTTTTTTGAGCTTCTAATTCTTCCTCGATTAGCGCTTTGTGAGAAACTACAACGTTTTTGAATTCTTTGTTGATTTTCACCACTTTGAATTCCATTGATTTTCCTACATATACGTCGTAATCGCGAATTGGCTTCACATCGATTTGTGAACCTGGAAGGAAAGCTTCGATTCCAAAAACGTCCACAATTAAACCACCTTTAGTTCTGCATTTCACATAACCTTTGATGATTTCGTCGTTTTCGAGTGCAGAATTTACACGATCCCAAGATTTAAGAGAACGTGCTTTTTTGTGAGAAAGCAAAAGCTGACCGCTTTTATCTTCTTTCGATTCGATATACACTTCAATACGATCGCCCACTTTGATGTCTGTATCGTAACGAAGCTCTGATAAAGCAACGATACCATCCGATTTGTATCCGATGTTTACAACAGCATCTTTCGATGTCATGGCTACAATTTCACCTTCAACAACTTCATGTTCTGTGATTGAACTAAGTGATTTTTCGTACAACGATTCCATGCGCTCACGCTCTGGCTTGCTGTAATTACTTGATCTTTTTCCTACTGAATCCCAATCGAAATCCATTGTTGAAATGGAATGAATGGCATTTTCTGATACTTTAGACATTTCAGAAACTTCTACTGCTGCAGTTGTTTCTGGTGCGTCTTGATTGTTTTCTGACATCACGTCACTAATTAAAATGATTAAACAAATTGATGCTCAATGCATCACCCTCGATTTTCGAAGGGCCGCAAAGGTAAATAAAAATGATTTCAATTTGTAAAATATTTATTCCCGATTGAAATAAATTTCATTGAATCATCATTGATATGATTGAAAATCGGTAAATGTTTAAACCTGTTTATGCAGCCGAATATTCTGCTCGAATAGATCCTTCAATTTCTTCCATCAACCACATGGGTGTTGATGTTGCTCCACAAATTCCTACTGACTGAGCTCCTTGCAACCAAGTCAAATCAACTTCTTTCCATTCTGAAATGAAATAGGTTTGGGGATTTACACTTTTGCACACATCGAAAAGCACCTTCCCATTCGAACTTTTCTTCCCGCTAACAAATAAAATGACGTCATGGTCTTTGGAAAACTCCAATAATTGTGGCTCTCTATTGGAAACCTGCCGACATAATGTATCGTTCGAACTCAGAAATTCGATTGGATCATGTCCAGCTTGTTTAATTCGATGCGTAATTTCTTCAAGCATGAGTTTGAATCCATCGCTTGGTTGTGTTGTTTGAGAAAAAAACTGCAATGGTTTATTGAAATCTATCAAATCGAGTTCATCAATATCACTTACGATAATTGCTTTCCCATTGGTTTGACCAACCAAGCCATTTACTTCAGCATGGCCTTCTTTTCCATAAACAACAATTTGCCCATCGCCTATATTCTCAACACCATTTCGAATACGATTTTGCAATTTCAGCACAACTGGACAAGATGCATCGATGAGTTCGATGTTATTTTCGATGGCTGTTTTATAGGTTTCGGGTGGTTCGCCGTGAGCACGAATGAGCACTTTCGTGTTTTGTAGTTTTTGAAATTCTTGATGATCGATAATTTTCAATCCCTTCTTTTCCAATCTTTCCACTTCCATATTGTTATGCACGATATCGCCCAAACAAAAGAGTGATCCATTTGCAGCCAATTCGTCTTCAGCCATCTGAATGGCGTAAACAACACCAAAACAAAAACCTGAATTAGCATCAATGGTTATATTCATAATGAGAAATTAAAAAAATAAAGAAGCGTTTCCAAATTTGAATTCCTGAATTAAGCAAATGACTTAATAGTTATTTGATTCACCAACTGAATTACAAATTCGAGTTGCTCTTCGCGGGTTAAATGTGTATTATCAAGAACAATTGCATCCGCAGCTTTCTTAAGAGGACTTTCAACACGGCTCATATCCTCCAAATCCCGTTGCAATAAGTTTTCTTGAATCTGCTCGAAACTTGCGGCAATTCCGTTCGATTCCATTTCGTCCAAGCGTCGTTGTGTTCGAACATCTTTATCTGCAGTCATAAATATTTTCAATTCCGCTGCAGGAAAAACAGTAGTTCCGATATCTCTGCCATCCATTGCGATGCCTTTTCCCTTACCCAGTAATTGTTGAATCTTGACCATCTTTCTTCGCACTTCTCCAACAGCACTTACCCTACTCACCCAATCATTTACGTCCATTTGTCGAATATATTGCTCAACATTTTCATCATTGAGTAAAATTTCCGAGGCTTGAGTATCTGTATTAAAATGAAATTGGATATTAATATTTTCTAATTCATCAATCAATCCATCTTCGTCAAGTTGCTTCCCGTTAATAAGTCCATTTCGAAGTGCGTACAATGTAACCGCACGATACATGGCTCCTGTATCAACATAATTATAGTGAAGGGCTGCTGCTAATGCTTTCGCAATGGTTGATTTTCCACAGGAAGAATAGCCGTCAATTGCAATGGTAATCTTACGAGGAGGCATTTTATTTATGGTAAAAATCAGAGAGTTTAGCAGAGAGGGAAATCTGGTTGGGAGATCCAGCAAGATGGTACGCCGATCGAGCATAAGCAATCGAAAACTTATACACTTTCACACCAAGCCCCCATGAAAGTCCAACGGTACCTAAACGGCTTTCTACCTTTATTTCTTGGCGTCGTTGATAATTGTATCCAATTCGAAATGCAAGTCCTTTCGTGATATTTAATTCGGCACCTAAAATTGCATGACGTAGAATTTTATTTCCAACTCCAATTTTATTAATCACCGTATCGCCAGTTAATGGATCGATTGATTCTTCCGGTTTAAGAGGATCATCATAAGTCATAATGGGTTGTTGCAAATTATGCGCTACAAAGGAGAATCGCAGCGGAACATGCTTCAACCGTTTCGACATACCTATTTGCATTTCCATAGGAAGTGTTTCGCGGTTGTTGTCGACATAGGTTTTAAATTGATACCCGAAATTCTTCATCAAAGCGGAAGCTTCAAATAATTTATCGGGGCTCATATAAGAAACGCCCAAATCGACTGCCATTCCAAACGATGTATAGGATTCAAGACCCGAATAAATTCCTTTTAAATTAACACCAACCGAGAATAGAGAATCTATTTTCCTACCAAAACCCGCATTAAAGCAATATTCTCCTGCAGTAAATTCTCCTGTTACCAAACCAGTAAAATCGGCTCTTTCGAATTTACCATAATCGATATACTGCATGCTTAGTGCAAGTGTTCCGGCCTTTTTAATATTAAATGCATAAGCAACATTTCCGAAATTAATATCACTGAAATAATTCACATACGTTAAAGAAAGACGATTCGCCATGGATGAATTGATCAAACCTGGATTCTGATAAGCCATATTCACATCATCATCGCGAAAGGCAATGGCCGAACCACCTAAAGCCTGAACGCGAGCAGAATTGGGAAGATTGATAAAACTGAATACGTTTTGACCTCCAATTTGCGCCTGCAAACAGAAACTTGAAATTAAAAAAAGTAGGAAAATAAAGCCGCTTTTCACTTCAGCAAAATAAAAGGAAAAACCGGACAATGGATGCATTTGTTAAAAAAGTTATTTCATTGAATAAAATTGAAAACTGAAAATGCGAATGGAATTTTATTGAACACATTTACTGAATTTTACAAAAGAAATCAAACGAAATATAGCAGATATAAGTCAATCCGTGCACATTTGCCAAATAATATCAAACTATGAAAGCACTTATTTTCCCTGGACAAGGAGCTCAATTTATTGGAATGGGCAAAGATTTATACGAACAACATGCTTCGGTAAAAACTTTATTTGAACAAGCAAACGACATCCTTGGTTTCCGCATTTCGGACCTCATGTTTTCCTGTACAGAAGGAGAACTGCGCAGAACTGATGTTACACAACCTGCTATTTTCATTCATTCCATTGCGATTGCTCAATTGATGGACAGCACCAAAAATCCCAATATGGTTGCAGGTCATTCCTTGGGAGAATTTTCTGCATTGGTTGCCAATGGCGCACTTTCGTTCGAAGATGGTTTACGCTTGGTTGCTCAAAGAGCAGTTGCGATGCAAAAAGCATGTGAGTTAAATCCAGGAACGATGGCAGCAATTCTTGGTTTGGACGATTCGATAGTTGAAGAAGTATGTGCAGGTATTTCAGGTGAAATTGTTGTACCAGCAAATTACAATTGTCCCGGCCAATTGGTCATTTCAGGAAGTATAAAAGGAATTGAATTAGCTTGCGAAGCAATGAAAGCAGCTGGAGCGAAACGTGCTTTGCCTTTGCAAGTAGGTGGTGCATTTCATTCACCACTCATGGAACCAGCCCGCACAGAACTTGCTGCAGCAATTGCCTCTACCCATTTCTCGAATCCAACATGTCCGGTTGTACAAAATTTTACGGCACTACCTGAATCTGACCCAGCGAAAATTAGAGAAAATTTAATGGCTCAATTAACGGCTCCCGTTCGTTGGACACAGTCGGTAAAACAAATGTCGCATGATGGCACTCTGCTATTTGTGGAATCTGGTCCCGGAAAAGTTCTTCAAGGCTTGGTTAAAAAGATTGCTCCCGAAGTTGAAGCGGTAAGTGCTTAAAATTCTAAAGTGTTTCGTTTCGAAGCATTCCTGATTCAAACAACTTCCGCAAGATAGGCTCCTTGGTTGCCTTCTTAAACACATCGATATGACTCATTTTGTGTGTATCGGTTCCTAAGAAATCAATCATGTTGTTTTCGATGAGTCGTTCTCCAATGCGTTTGGGAACCGAGCCATAATGACCCGTAATAGAAGCTAAATTCAATTGCAAAAGGATGCCTTTGGATTTCATTTCTTCGTACTTATCGAAACTTTGATACCAGTATGAATAGCGTTCAGGATGAGCCAATACTGGGATATATCCTTCCATTTGTAAGTTGAAGGTTACTGTTTCGAAATTGACCGAAGGATTCAAATAGGAAAGTTCAAATAGGACATAATTATCGCCAAATGTGAGGAGTTCTTTGTCTTTGATACTTTTCTCGAATTCATGATCGCAATAATATTCTGCAGCGGCTTCAATATGAACGGGAATCCCTTCTTTCGCGACGGCTTCGCGCACCGCATCTAACCCAGACAGAATAATTTCGGGTGTATTTCGGTAAAAATCACTCATGATATGCGGAGTAGTAATGAATTTGGTATAACCTAACTCATACAAACCACGAATTAAATTGATGCTATCCTCGATGGAAGTAGAACCATCGTCAATTCCCGGAATAAGATGAGAATGCACATCCGTTTTAAGCAGACCTAAATCTACTTCAGAAGACGAAATACCCAATAAATTCCGAAGCCAACTCATACTTAAACAGCTACATGATGAAATGCCTGAAAGGTCTTCAATAGTCCTTCTTTCATTTTTACTTGTGGTAAATATCCAAGTAAATTATTCGCCAAACTAATATCTGCTAATGAGTCGCGAATATCTCCTTCACGCGGTTCACGATGAACGGGATCGAGTCCTTGTTCCGCATAACCTCTTAATATTTCGTACATCTCCAATACAGAAACGCGTTCGCCTACAGCCACGTTGAAAATCTTTCCAAGCGCATCTTTATTTTCGGTAAACAAACCACGGATATTGGCTTGAACGGCATTTTCCACAAAAGTAAAATCGCGTGTTTGTCCACCATCTCCGTTGACATATGCTGGAGTTGAATCCATAATTGCTTGAATAAACAAGGGAACAACAGCAGCATAAGGCCCATCGGGTTTTTGCCTTGGACCAAAAATATTGAAATAACGAAAACCAACGAGTTCCATGCCATACGTTCTTGCAAAGACATCCGCATAAAGTTCATTTACACGTTTAGTAACGGCATACGGCGAAAGTGGATTGCCAATTAAACTTTCGACTTTAGGTAAGCCAGGATGATCGCCATACACACTCGATGAACTCGCGAAAACCATCCGCTTCACCCCTGCTCTTCTCGCATGATCGATGACCGATAAAAATCCTGTAACATTGGCTTCATTTGTTGCCTGAGGCGTTTTGATAGAACGAGGAACCGAACCCAAAGCGGCCTGATGCGATACAAAATGAACACCCTGCATCGCATCTTGCATTAGGTTTTGATCAGAAATATCTCCTTCAATAAACTTGAATCGAGCATCTTGTAACCAATGACTAATATTTTCTAACCGACCTTCAGAAAGATTGTCTACAACACGAACTTCTGCAGCACCGTGTTCCATAAGATAATCGACAATGTGTGAACCAATAAATCCAGCACCTCCCGTTACGAGAAATGTTGATTCTTGGAAAACACTAGAATCGGAATGAAAGCAAACGTGCTGATACATTGGTTGAGAAATTTTAACGCTTTTCGTATTGAGACTCGTAATAATGTTGATAGTTGCCAGAAGTAACGGCATCTAACCATATTTCATTGTTCAGATACCACTCAACCGTGCGATTTAATCCTTCTTCGAATTGCAAAGAAGGCTCCCAACCTAGTTCATTTTTGAGTTTGGAATAATCGATTGCATAACGGTGATCGTGACCTGCTCGATCTTTAACAAACGTAATTAAGCTAGAAGATGTTCCAGAAGCACGTTGCATTTTTTCATCCATAATCTCGCAAAGCTTTTTGATTAGGTCGATATTAGTCCATTCGTTATTCCCACCAATATTGTAGGTTTCGCCTGAACGCCCTTGATGGAAAATTAAATCGATTGCCCGGGCATGATCTTCCACAAATAACCAATCACGAATATTATCACCAGCACCATAAACCGGAATAGGGCGCATGTGCTTGATGTTGTTAATGGCTAAAGGAATTAACTTTTCAGGAAAATGAAATGAACCGTAATTATTAGAGCAATTTGAAATCACTACAGGCAGGTTAAACGTATGGAAATACGCCCGAACCAAATGATCACTACTTGCTTTAGAGGAAGAATATGGCGAACGAGGATCGTATTTAGTTTCTTCTGTAAAGAATCCGGTATCACCTAAAGAACCGTAAACTTCATCAGTGGAAATATGGTAAAAACGTTTGCCTTCCATGTTTCCTTTCCAAATACTCAAAGCCGCATTTAGAAGATTAACTGTACCCAACACATTGGTACGAATAAATTCTGTTGGATTGCTGATTGAGCGATCCACATGCGATTCGGCAGCAAGATGCACAACCCCATCGAATTGATGTTGATTGAAAAGTTCAATTAAAAAAGTATCGTCAACGATATCGCCTTTAACAAAATGATAATTTGGCAAATCCTCGATGTCTTTGAGGTTCATTAAATTACCTGCGTAAGTTAATTTATCGAGATTATAGATTTCGCAATTCGGGTAATTTTTCACAAAACGACGAACCACGTGCGAGCCAATAAACCCAGCACCTCCAGTTATAAGAAGTTTTTTATGTTCCATGATTATTTTATGGTGTTCGATAATTGTTTTTCCCAAGCCCAAGCAGAAGCCATCATCTCAAGGAGTGTTTTTTCTGCTTTCCAACCCAAAATCTGATTCGAACGCGAAGTGTCAGCATATACTTTTTCAATGTCCCCTTCTCGCCTATCACAGATTGAATAGTTTAACGTCATCCCCGTTGATAATTCAAATGCCTGAATGACTTCGAGCACAGTGTTTCCATTTCCGGTTCCAATGTTAAAGACTTCGAAGGAATCTTTTTGTTCCGACATCAACATGCGATTCATAGCGGCAACATGAGCAGAAGCAACATCTTCAACATGAATATAATCGCGAATGCAGGTTCCGTCAGGTGTATTATAGTCATTTCCAAATACACGCAATGGAACTAATGTCCCAATAGCCGATTGTGTGATGAAAGGCACTAAATTATTAGGTGTACCTATAGGCAATTCGCCGATAAGGGCAGAACTATGCGCTCCTACTGGATTGAAATAACGCAATGCTATGCAGGAAGTATCACTTGCTTTTGTATGATCGACAAGGATTTCTTCCCCAATTTGTTTGGTATTACCATAAGGAGAAAGTGCCGATTTTATGGGCGTACTTTCAGTAACAGGTAAATGATCGGGTTCGCCATAAACCGTACAACTTGAAGAAAAAACTAAATGTTTCACAGAAGCATGTTGCATGGCTTCCAACAATGAAATCAATGAGGTAAGGTTATTTTTATAGTATGCGAGTGGAGCATTAACCGAATCACCAACAGCTTTTAATGCGGCAAAATGAATAACTGCTTTGATTGATTTCTCTTGATCAAAAAGCGATTCAATTTCCGATTCATTACATAATTCAACTTGATAGAATCGCGGTCGAACACCTGAGATTTCTTCAATTCGATCAAGAATAAAAAGTTCCGAATTGCATAAATTGTCTGCAATAACAACATCAAAACCTTGTTCAATTAATGCAACAACCGTATGCGAGCCAATATAGCCCGCGCCTCCAGTTACTAAGATACATGTTTTTGAATCGCTCATTATTAAAGACTCCAGTATTTAACGTTGGTTAATTTTCCTCTGTAAACCCCTTTGATATCTGCTACAATTCCTTTGGGTGTGAGGAGATTGGTAAAATGAGATTCTGACAAACCAATATAATCGTTGTGATTCACTGCAACAACAATGGCATCGTAAGGACCTTGGGCTTTTCCTGCAATTTCGTATCCGTATTCGTGATGAAATTCCTTTGAACTTGCATGAGGATCTATAATATCGACATGAACACCAAACTCAATAAACTCGCGCACCACATCGGCAACTTTTGAATTTCGAATATCCGATACATTTTCTTTGAATGTTGCTCCCATAACCAATACGCGTCCTTTTGCGATATCGACACCTTGAGCCACCATCTTCTTAACCACTTTCCCAGCAACATAAGCTCCCATTGCATCGTTTACTGAACGTCCAGCAAGAATTACCTGCGCGTTATGACCAACTTCTTTGGCTTTGTATGTTAAATAATAAGGATCAACACCAATACAATGTCCACCTACCAAACCAGGCATAAATCGCAAGAAATTCCATTTTGTTCCAGCTGCTTCAAGCACATCGTAGGTATTGATTCCCATTTGACCAAAAATCATCGAAAGCTCGTTCATCAGTGCGATATTTAAATCGCGTTGAGTATTTTCAATGATCTTAGCCGCTTCTGCAACTTTAATTGAAGCAGCACGATGAACGCCTGCTTTTACAACAATCTCATATGTTTTGGCAATATTATCGAGTGAATCGGCATCACAACCACTTACCACCTTAATAATCTTCGACAATGTATGCTCGCGATCTCCTGGATTGATGCGTTCTGGTGAATAACCAACCTTGAAATCCACATTAAATTTCAAACCAGAAAGTTCTTCCAAAAGTGGAATACAATCTTCTTCAGTACATCCTGGATATACTGTTGATTCATAAACCACATAATCGCCTTGCTTTAAAGCGGCAGCAACAGAACGTGTTGCAGAAAGCAAGGGTTT
>CAXNNF010000003.1:0-14867 GCA_964203455.1 Bacteroidia bacterium | reverse complement strand
TCGAGTTGGTGATGTGAGTAATGGCTGCACCACCCCAATCAATTTCACCCTCAATTACAATGGTCCTATTTCGGGATGTCTGGATGTGAATTCTTGTAACTACAATCCACTAGCAACTTTTGATGACGGAACCTGTATCTACTATCCGAACCCTGCTTGCCAAGGCCCCGATTTAGCCTTCGACTCTCTTTCATTTGTTTCCTCTCTTTCTTTAACAACACACACTACTTCAGGTTGCGATATTTCAGAAGATTGTGTTACTGGATATGGTTTGCGCTACGTGATTCAGTTTACTTCCAAAATCGATAATATTGGAACGAGCGATTATTATATTGGAACACCAAATACTCAACCTGGAATGTTCAATACCATTAATTGCCATGGACATACACATTACGAAGGATATGGAGATTATCGCTTGTACGATGCACAAGACAATATCATTCCTGCGGGACATAAAAACGGATTTTGTGTAATGGATTTATGTGGTTTTGGTCAGTATGGCTGTGGTGATATGGGAATTTCTGCAGGTTGTTACGATGTTTATGGAGCAGGTACTCAATGTCAATGGATTGATATTACGGATGTTCCCGAAGGAGATTATCGACTTGCAGTTATTGTAAACGCTCAACATTTACCTGATGCTTTAGGGCGACAGGAAATGAATTACGTAAACAATGCTTTACAGGTTTGTATGCATATTTCACGTGATGCTAATAACATTCCCTCTTATCAAATTATAAATGGATGTGCTCCTTTTGTTGATTGTGCAGGTGTTCCCGGCGGTATGTCAATTATGGACTGTAACAATGAATGCGGTGGAACAGCAATTTACGGAAATACTGTTCCCGATTCCTTGGTTAATTACCAAGATTTGAATGGTTATTTTGGGATGTTCCAGCAAGACAATGCAGCAGTGATGCCTTGTTATGACTTAAACAGCGACGATGGATTGAGCGTTTACGATGCTGCACTTGAAGCATGGTGTTTGAATTCGGCTGGTTCGGGTTCTGGACTTTCACATTGCTATTTCCCACGCGATGTAATTAATCCTTTCGACACCACGGGTATCTCTATCACAACAGCAAACTTAAACAGCAATTACATCGATGTGGAATTACGTTCACCACGCGCAAATGTAATGGGATGGCAGTTTCAAGTGAGCGGTATTCACATGACCGATGTGGTTTCATTAACCAACTCCATTGACATGCCTATGCTCTTAGGAAGAAACGTTTCACGTTCTGAAGTTTTTGCATTATACAATGGTGACAGTATGCTTGTTCGTTCGGAAACAGCGAATCCTATTTGCCGAATTTATTTCGATGAAGTTACTTCTAACCAAATATGTATTTCGAATATAATCGATATCCCAAATACGATTGGTGAACGCACAGTTACTGAAATCTATGGTGCTTGTATTGATATTCCTCTAGGAATTAACTCTATTTCTAAACGCGCGCACTTGACCATCATGCCTAATCCCGCAACAGATATGGCTTGGGTAAATGTTCCTGAAGGAAGTTGGAAAGGAAGCTGGGAACTTTTAGATGCAATGGGACGAGTTGTTAAAAATATCAACCCAAATTCATCCAATCAGGCTCAATTGTTTTCCATCGATTTAAGTGATTTGAGTAATGGCGTTTATATACTCCGAATTCAAGATTCCGAGGGTAGATCGGCTATTGGTCGTTTGGTTAAAAACTAAATCGAACCTTTTAATTAATATTTTTCAAAACCTCGGTAATCCCGGGGTTTTGTTTTTTAAGACAATCTTTAAGAACCTTATTTACTTCCATTTGTTTGCTCATTGGATTACTAACTTTGCCCTGTGCTAATTTACCCCGACGACAATTTTTCCCGTTTTGAGTTTGATCGTATTCGATTAATCATTGAAAGCTATTGCCGAAGCATAGGCGGAAAGGAACTTGCTGAGGATCTTTCTCCGACATTCGAATTTGATGCTTTACTGGTTCAGCTTCAACGTGTAAAAGAATACGTTGATATAAAACGAAGCGGGAGTGATTTACCCAATTCAACCTTCCCAGATATTCGACGTGAATTGCACCTTCTGGGAATTGCCAATTCAACTTTACAGGAAAAGCAATTCATGAACATCCGTGAGGTTTCGGATGTGGTGAATAATTTATTGCAGTATTTGAAAGATAAACGATCTGTACTACCTGCAATTTGCGGGATATTTAATCCAGTTCATTTCACCAAAGAAATCATCGATTCTATCGATAAAGTGCTCGATCCATCAGGCATAGTAAAATCATCGGCTTCTCAAGAACTTGCCGATATTCGAAAAGATCTGGCTCGATCTCGTAGGGATTTGGATAAAGTTTTTCGAGCACCATTACAGAAGTTGAAAAAGTTAGGATGGCTTGCAGATACCGAAGAAACTGTTTACAACGGAAGGCGCGTTTTATCTATTCTGGCTGAGCAGAAACGAAGTGTAAGCGGATTAATTCAAGGTAGTTCCGACACTGGAAAAACAACCTTTATCGAACCCATCGAAACAGTCGATTTGAATAATGAAGTATTTGATTTGCTTCAACGTGAACGACGCGAGATAATTCGAATTTTACGTGTGTTAACAGCCAACATGCGCAAGCACCATCCTTTAATTGTAAGTTACGAAAGCGTATTAAGTACATTCGATTTTAATCGAGCCAAAACCCTACTTGCTCTTGAACTAGAAGCAACATTACCCAACATTATTCGATCTTCTCAATTACGATTAATCAATGCAAGGCATCCTATTTTGGTGCTTCAAAATAAAGGTTCGGGTAAACCAGTCATTCCAATGAGCTGTGAACTCGATCATGAGCAACGTTTGTTAATCATTAGTGGACCCAATGCAGGCGGTAAATCAATCACCTTGAAAACCGTCGGATTATTGCAAATGATGCTTCAAAGTGGCTTGCTTGTTCCTGTGGATGAGCGAAGTGAAATGGGGTATTTTCAACGTTTGTTTGCCGATATTGGAGATAGTCAATCGATTGAATATGAGTTGAGTACCTACAGTTCCCACCTCGCCAAAATGAAATACATTTTGGAGTTCGCCGATAAACGGACTTTGGTATTGATTGATGAGTTTGGTACAGGGACCGATCCTGAATTAGGCGGAGCTGTTGCAGAAGCGATGCTGGAAGAACTTTCGCGCCGAAGAACTTTGGGCGTTATTACAACGCATTACATGAACATTAAACTAGCTGCCGACCGTTTGGATGGAGTTCGAAATGCCTGCATGCTTTTCGATGACGATACTTTACAGCCCTTGTATCAATTGGTCATTGGACAACCTGGAAGTTCTTATACATACATCATTGCAGAGAAAATTGGTTTGCCTGTGGCATTGATTAATCGTGCGCGCAACATGACTTCGAAAGATAAAGTTACACTCGATCGGATGTTGCAGCAATTGCAAAAAGAGCAACAGGAGTTACGCAAACTATTACAGGTTGTTGACCAGAAGCAAACAGTTGCAGATAAATCGAAAGCGAAATTCGAAGAGCTTCAAGATAAAATGAAGCACAAGTTGGAACGAACAAGCGCCAATCACGAAGAAACAAGCAAATTGGTTGAGTTGGGCAAAAAGCTTCAATCCATTACCAAAGAATGGGAGACCGCGAAAGATAAGAAGCCAGTTATTGCTAAAATGACGAAACTATTGTCGGCCGAAAAGCTTAAGCGCCTTGATAAAAAACAGCAAGAGAAAAAGGAAAAAGTCAAAGCGTTGGTTCTTGAAAAGAAGAAAGAAGAAATCAAGGTTGGCTCCAAAGTAAAACTCTTGAATGGCAGGCAAACAGGAGTTGTTGAAGAGATTCAAAATAATCGTGCAAGAGTTATTTTCGGTAATCTAAAAACACTTGCAAGTTTGGAAACCTTAGAGGTTGTGGATTAATTCCCCATTAAAGTCAAACTTCCTTTTTCTTGAAATACTTGATCTTTAATGTCGGTTCCTGAAATAACGTAGTAATAAGTTCCATTCGGCATAACGTCGTTATTTGATTTTCCGTCCCAACCATCACTTACCGAATTCCACGTATAAATTAAACGTCCCCAACGATTAAAAACGTTGGCTTGGAATGACTTTACGGCGTTATATTTTACTTGAAAAAGCTCATTAATACCATCACCGTTTGGTGTAAAAACATTAGGTATCTCCAAAATGAGCTTGTCGCTTAAAACACGAATAATAGAAGAATCCACATCACTACAACCACTTGAGTTAGTTAGAACTAATTTCAAAACGTATGTACCAGAATCGGGAAAAGTGATAGTTCCCGGTGCTGTAAAATTAATAAGAGAATCATTTAAATACCAGGCATATACTTCTCCGTTTATACTTTGATCGCTAACAAATACAGGCAAAGTGGTATATCCAGAGTCGACATCACATGTGAAATTTGCTGTAACAGGCAAACCAGTAATATCAATTTGATCAGAAGCAGTATTGCATAAACCTGTTCGAGTAAGAGAATAAGAACCCGCAACGGAAACTATGATTGAGCTTGATTGAGAACCATTGCTCCATAGGTTTTGATCTAACCCACTGGAAATTAACTCAATTGAACCTTGGTCACATAATGAAGTTCCAGATAGGCTTGTAATGTTAGCATCTAACAATGTGTCCTGCCTGATTTCAATTTCCAAAGCGTCACTAACACAGTTTCCCTCCGTAGCAAAAACGTATAAAAAATCATTAATGGCCGAGGTTTGATAAGAATTACCACTTCCAAGTAATACGCCTCCAACAGGGCTGTCAAACCAAGAATAACTTGCTGTACCAATAACCGAGGCTAAAGGGATAGACTCGTCTTCGCAATATCTTAATAAAGTATCCCCTTGAGGAAGCGAAACAACCGAAAATTCAATGGATACAAAATCGAATAGCGAGGAGCAATTACCGTTTGTTTGAACTACGTAATAGGAGGCGTTTAAATCTTGAGTCGGATTAAGAGATGAAGAAGATGAGATTAGTTGGCTTAAAGCTTCATCCGAATACCAACTTACTTGAGCTCCAATCTCAGAATTAACCGAAAGAGAACTAACAGCTTCTCCATTACAATATAAAGTATCACCTAGAATTTGAGGTTGAGGTAAATTTATGATTGTAATTGTTTCCGATTGCGAATCGTTACATAATCCGGATGCAACTGAGTAGTTTATGGTAATTGGCCCACTGAGTGAACTAATATTTAGCGTATTCCCAACAATGCCAGTTCCCGACCAAGATCCGCCAGAAGTTCCTGTGACTAGTTGGTTTAGATTGAAGGTTTCTAGACTACTGCATAAATCGCCAGGATTTGAAATCTCGGCATTTACAGCAGAACTCACATTGATTATTTGCATTTCGCTGGCAGGAACGTTTGCACAGCTATTTGTTGGAACAACTGTATAGGTTATTTCAATAGCACCAGACAATCCACTTGGGTTAAAAACACTTCCGTTGATACCACTTCCCGACCATGTGCCTCCTTGAGTACCTGTTACAAAATTAGAAAGATCAATTGGGGCTGATGTTTCGCAAAAACCTCCAGGAGAAGTCCATTCTGCCGAAAACGGTTCGAAAGGAGCTTGACAACCAGTATTTCCGTAAGATGGAATGCCAGCATTTGTATAATTAGCGTAAGCACCATTTTGATCAGCATTATTTCCAGATGCATCAACTAAGTCGGCACGAATATAAGATACCTCTTCATAGCAGGGAAAACTGCCATTTATTTGAATTCTAAGTGTTTGTTGCTGTGGGGTTGCTGTTGCATTGAAGTTGAGAAAGTGGCCCCCAGTTTCACCTGTGTGTTCATGGTAAATCACGAACAAGGTATCTGTCAGGTTAGCGAAAGAGTTCAACGCAGCCGAAACTTCGAAACTGGTGATTGCTAAAACTCTCTTTCCTGCAGGAATAATTCCCAAGGGTGGCTCAATTAAGAACCCACAGCTATTTAAAATAGTGGTGTTTAGTTCCGCAGTTTTACTACTAGTTAACGTATTCTGAACAAAACCATTGAAAGGTAAAGCGTTAACAGCATCAGAAGGCCAACCATCAGCAATTAGAATATCGCTTATGTTTATCGGATTTGCACCAACTCGAAATCGAAACATCTCATTAAGACCCTCGGGACTCCCACCAAACTGATCGTCGCAAGCATTAACGAGTATGGTTTCTATTTCAATACAGTTTTGTGCATTTAATAAAGATGAGTTAAATAAGATAATGAGAATAAATACTGATTTGATCCTCAATCCTAGCCCTATATGTTTAACTAAAAATGGAATGTTAGATAAATAAAATTTCATAGTATTTTTAGTTTTAAACTATCGGGGTAGGAGGGCTTCTAAAAATCTAATCTCAGTTTCTCAACAATGTGATTGAACCATAGCGTTCGAAATCAGCACTACTGTAGTCTTTTCCTTGTATTACATAGAAATAAACTCCATCTGGAACAGGTTTTCCATCGCGGGTTCCATCCCAACTGTTTGATGCTCCTTCCCATTGAAATACCGATTGTCCCCAGCGGTCAAAAATAGATGATCGGAACTCGATAATTCCAGAAGCTTTTGCTTTGAAAAAATCATTAAACCCATCGCCATTTGGTGTAAAGGTATTTGGGAGGTCTAAAACAAATACCCCGTTTTCAACGATAATCTCACGGGTAGTACTATCTATACACCCCCCATTATCACAAACTTGTTTCACTGAATAGGTTCCAGCCGATTCTAATATGATTTGATTTAGAGCAGTGAGTGAAGTGGGAATGTTATTTACAAACCAAGAACATGAACTGCCACTAGCAGGAGATACAACGAGAGTATATGGCGCATACCCATTTTCGGAATTAACGCCGAAAGAAGTGTTTGGATTTAAATCGTTAACAGTAACTTGATCTGTAGCAGTATTGCAACTATTAGAAGCACTTACGGTATAATTACCTCCGTCACTTACTGTGATTTCTGTTGTTTGAATTCCATTTGACCAAGTAACAGGAAGTGTTGAAATAGCTGTTAATGTTACAGTTGAACCATTACACAAATCTAAAGAACCTGAGGTTGTTATTTGAACAGAAGCATTGCTTAAGCCCACCAACTGGACTTCAATCGAGCTGCTATTACATACGCTATTGTTAGCTACAACATATAGAGAAATTCCAGTTGCTGTTGGTTGGTAAGAAGCAGATTGGGAAAGTAATGTTTGTAATGAAGCATCAGCATACCAGAAAATTAAATCACTAGATGTTGCAGTTAAAACCGGGATGGGGGTATTTTCGCAAACTTCAACAAGAGTTGATGTAACAGGAGTTGATGGAGCAGCGACAACATTCAAATTGAAACTAGCAACCGACGATTCACATGTTCCAGAAACGGAAACAGCATATAAGGTTGTGCTGTTTGTTAATCCAACATTGAAGTTAGAGCCAATACCAATTTCATTTGTTAAAGCCGCATCAGCATACCAATAAACCAAGGATCCAGGAATAGAGTCGGCCTGAAGTGCAGCCGTTGCAGCAGAACTGCAATATGAATCATCACCAATAATTGTTGGGGTTGGTAAAGTGCCTACATAAATAATGTTTGATCGAACGCCATTACAAACGGGATCCGATACGGTGTATGTTACAGTAGAACTCGCATTCACAAGCGATGGATCGAATGTGTTGCCAGTAACCCCATTTCCTGACCATGTTCCACCTGCTTGGCCTGTTACAAGATCATCTAGATTGATTATCGCAGTTGAACTGCAAATAAATCCTGGGTTTGTCCAACTTGCGTTTGGCCCTTGATCAACATTGATAAATTGGGTGTATGATAAAGAACATTCGCTGACTTCTGCATTGAATGTAATAGCGATGTTCCCACTTAATCCATTGGGATTAAAAGAAGTGCCTGTAACCCCTTCCCCAGACCAATTTCCAGGACTTCCATTTTGCAGAAATGCAGATAGATCGATACTCCCCGCAGACTCACAAATAGTACCAGGGCTTGTCCAAGTCGCATTTAATTGAATAATGTTAATGTCTTGAGTATCAAAATCAGAACATCCTGTGGGTCCAACGGTGTATGTGTACGTGTTAATTCCTGAAGCTAAAAGTGGATTCAAAAAGGATCCGCTAACTCCGGGGCCTGTCCAAATTCCTCCTGAAGAGCCAGTTACATATTGGTTTAAGTCAACTAATGTTGCTGAAGCGCAGATATTTGTAGGCGATGTCCATGAAGCATCCGAAGAATTTATTAGAGGAATACTCTGCGTTAAAACATCATTACAATTTCCAACAGTTACAGAGTATGTTAAGCTCACAGACCCAGATAATCCTTCTGGGTTGAAAGTATTACCTGTTACGCCTTGCCCAGACCAAGTGCCTCCAGGAGTTCCAGAAACCAACGTGCTTAAATTGATCGAATTAGCGAGTGTACATATTGGTTGGGAAAACCAGGCTGCTGATAATTGTGTATTTATTAGTTGAACTTGAATAGGCGTACTGAAACAAATCCCATTTCGTGTTGCTAACCAAAAAGTTACATTGCTTTGAGTTGGCTGATAATTGGCACCTTGGAAGATTAAATTCTGTAAACTTTGATCAGCAAACCAGAAAATAGACTCGGATGCTACAGCTGTTAAAACAGGAATCGGATCGCTGGAACATGTATTTACAATTGGACTCGATACCGGTGGGATAGGAGCCTGAAAAACAGTAAAAGACTTTGAGGAAACATTTGAAACACAGGTTCCTGCATTTTGAACAACATAATATGTTTCATTAGATGTAAGACTTGGAGAAAACGAAATTCCAAGACCGACTATATTTGTTAGTGCTGCATCAGTATACCATGTTGTTGTTGCTCCTGCAATAGAATCTATTGAGAAAACAGCAGAGGTTACAGAACTACAAACAGCACTTGGGCCGGTGATTGTTGGTGTTGGTAAATTGCCCACATAAAGAGTATTCGACCTAGATCCAATACAGGTTGTACCTTGAATTGAATAAGTAATTACTACACTACCAGAAACAGCAGATGGATCAAAAATACTTCCAGTAACACCGTTTCCAGACCAGTTACCTCCAGTCTGTCCCGTAATGAAACTATTCAAATCTACAGTCGATAAATCTCCACAGAAAACACCAGGACTTGTCCAACTTGCATCTGGACCTGGATCAACATTAATTATTTTGGTTGTGGTCTGTGAACAGCCATTAAGTGAAGCAGTATATGAAATGCTGATAGGACCACTTAAACCTGCAGGATTGAATGAAGTTCCAGTAACTCCTAGCCCACTCCATGTGCCAGGTGAACTGGTTGCTGCCAAAGGGGCCAAATTGAAGATGCCATTCGATTGACAGATTGTTAAGGGATTAGTCCAATTTGAGTTAAGCGCTTGAACAAAAACGACATGCGATTCGGAATCGCTACAGCCCGGAACACCTACAGTGTATGTAAATGTATTATTTCCAAAAATAAAAGTTGGGGTAAAAACACTACCTGTTAAACCAGGACCAGTCCATGTACCTCCGGGAGAGCCGGTAACATACTGGCTAAGATCAATTGCACCTGCATTGTTGCAAAAAATTGCTGGAGGGTCCCAACTTGCATCATTATTCGTATAAATGGGAACAACTTGCGTTAATTCATCGGTGCAAGATCCATTACCTACTGAATAAGTGAGAGTTACAGAGCCAGTTAAGCCGTTCGGATTTAAAATATCACCCGTTACACCTTGCCCGCTCCAAGTTCCTCCAGGTGTTCCTGTTACAAGGGTACTGAGATTAATTGTTTGTGTATTATTACAAATTGCAGGAATATTCCAGTCAGCAGAAAATGGCGTGTATGGCGCAATGCATCCAATATTTATGTAGGTAGGCAGACCGTTTATAGCAAAATTTACTGTAGCGCCATCTTCATCTCCGATATTACCAGCAGTAGTAATTAATTGCGTTCTGAAATAAGAAACCTCATCCGAACAACCTTGAACACCATTAAAAGATATGGTAGCAGTTTGAATATCTGGTGATGGAGACGGAAGATAATTTAAAAAGTGCCCCGCAATGGTATTCTCGTTTGCATAAATTACATAGAGAGTATCTCCTAATTGTTCAAAAAACCCAGGTGTTGTACTTACTTGATAACTTGTGATTAGTAATACTTGTGAATTTGCGGGTAAAACACCATTCAAAGGTTCAATCAATATTCCACAGGACACTATCTCATTATTAAATGCAGCCGTTGCATTAGCCGTTGTTGCATCTTGAATAATTCCGCTCCATGGTAGGTTTGTATTTGCCCAACCAACAGTCATTTCATCTAATGAAAGCTGCTGAGAACCAACGCGAAATCGCATCATTTCATTTAATCCTTCAGAATTACCAACTGAACACGAGTTAACTAAGATGCTCTCAATTTCAACACAACCCGATTGTGCAGTTGCATTGTTGGTTATGAAATTGACTGCGACTAACAAAAAAATGATTACGAAATTCTTCATTCTATTAAGTAAAGATTAATTCAAAATTAAAACTGCAAGTTACATGTAGTAATGACAAAATCAAATAAGAACTTGTAAATATTGGATATTGATATTCAAGTCATTACAATTATAGTCTATTAATTTTGGAAGAAATTTAGTAATAACCATTTCTTGAAATAGTACCAATTCCATAATGCAGCTTAATTTAACATGTATTAATTTATTTGTCGAATTAGTGCTGATGCCATAATATTTAATCACTAAATAAATTTCTATGTTTCTTTACATTTTGATTTGTATAGAATTATGTAAGCAGTTCTTGTAAAGATGCTTTGTTAAAAACAGATCTACTTATAATCAGCATTATTTCATAAATTCATTTTAGCTACTTAAAGCATGTTTTACCATATCTACAATTCTAAGGGCTGTTATCTCATAAGTAATTAAGCTGTCTATCTTTACAGCTCCTATTGAATATTTAACTCTAGCCCCAAAAATGTTTAACACTTAAATATAAAGTTTGGAATCAAGCGTAAACACCTCTTTGTTAATCTTAACACAAACATTCGGTTAAGTCGTTAAGCGAGGTCTTGCTTCTTGAATGAGTCAGTTAGCGTTCATGATAAAACAGACGCGATCTAATATGAAACAACATAAAATAAATAACGATTAAAATAAATGACATGAAAAAAATATGCGTCATATTAGTAACTGTTTTAAGTTTGACCTCTATTGTCAAAGCGCAGACTTTAACCAATGAATTCAACGTTATCTCGACCAATAACGACATGATGGGTGGTACATTAGTTGTTTTTTGCGAAAATGGAATAATCGAAAATATTTCCATCGGTAAATCTGATCTATCAAGAAATATAAATTCAACAGTAGATACAAAATACCGTATTGCAAGTGTCTCTAAAACAATAACTGCAATTGCTGTTATGCAACTTGTAGATCAGAATCTTTTAGATTTAGATGCTGATATTAGTTCCATTTTGGGTTATAGTGTTCAAAATCCAAATCATCCAACAAGCCCAATTACCGCAAGAATGCTTTTAAGCCACACTTCTTCAATTATTGATGGTACTACTTACAGCAGTTTTCTGAGTGCAACGGTTAACAATAATCCGATTCCGAATTTAAGTGAGCTTCTGACCCCAACTGGAACTTATTATACATCGGGACAATTCAACAATACAGTACCGGGAACTTACTTCAACTATTCAAACGTTAACTACGTTATTCTCGGAACAATTATCGAAAAGGTCTCAAACGTTCGTTTTGATGTCTATTGTGAGCAAAATATTTCCATTCCCTTAGGAATTGATGCTTCATTTAATGTCAATGATTTAGCAGATATTGACCAATTGGCAGTTTTGTATAGAAAGATCAATGGCGTTTGGACACCTCAAGCTGACGATTATCAGGGAATACAGCCAGTCTTCAACAATCTCAACGGATATGTCCCAGGTACAAATGGTGGTCGGTTCGGGCCACAGGGCGGCTTTAGATGTTCTGGGCAGGATTTAGCAAAATTTTTTCTTGTGTTAATGAATACAGGGAATTATAATGGAGTTACTCTTCTTACAGAGGCGTCATGTAACGCTATGTTTGCCAATGAGTGGACTTTTAACGGCAATAATGGAAATAATTACTACGGTCTTTTCAGAAGCTGGGGTCTTGGTATTCATCGGATTACTTCCACTCTCGGAAATGATATCGCTTTGCCTGGCAGCACGTCAATGTTTGGCCATACAGGAGAAGCTTATGGCTTGGTAAGTGATGCGTATTTCGATACTATTAGAAAAGTTGGTTTTATTTTTATAAATAATGGCGTTGGAAATGACTATCAAACCAACAATAATTCAATTTTCTATACGATTGAGCAAGAAGTTTTTACTGCTATCGAGAATCATGGCAACATAATTAGTTGCTCACAAACATTGGGTTTTAACGAAGTTCAAAGCGAAATTTCTTTTATTTATCCAAATCCAACAAATGGACTTTTTAATATTGAAATACAAAATCAAACCATTCAGAGTATAAAGGTTTACGACTTACAAGGACAATTAATAAAAGAAATTGGCGAAAGCCAGTTTGACCTTTCCAACTATTCGAATGGTACATATTTTATAAGAGCCCAAACGGAAAAAGGTTTTTATAGCTACAAACTGATTAAACAAAAAACAAATGAATAGGACGAAACGAGATGCGCGAACCGCTATCACGGGTTTTGCGTCAGGCGGGGTGACTTGCAAACTTGGAGCTTTATGCTCCTATTCAAGTTAAGTGCAGGTTGTCAGTTTTGTGCTACGAAACCTGCCCGAACGCAAAGCTCGAAAAAGTTAGCAATTCTCAACACGACATAACAAACTCATCATTATCAATTTAATTTTAAAATCCGGTTTGTGAAATATATTTTTTGTCTTTTTATGTTAGCATTAAGCTTGACTTGCAATGCACAAACTCAATACGAAATTGCGCTTTCTAAAAACATAGTAGAAGGTCGTATGGGTTTATGGGTGACAGGAGATTACAAAATTTATGTAGATCTGGACTCAATAAAAGCAACATTTAGGACAACTATTCAGGACTATGAAAATACTATTTTACGATGTAGTGACAAAGATTCAATCTTAGTTAAATATTACAGAGCTAACTCAAAAAGATATCAAACAGCTTTGAATTTGCGCGAAAATGCAAATAATAGTTTTGATTTGAGCACTTTAATAATTTATAATGGATTGGAGGATGAAAATCAAAATATTGGTAATTCAAGTGTGGTACAAAGTAATATCAAGCGCTCAATAGAAATGGGAACTGCAATTGCGCTTTATAAAGGAGAACGCATTTGCAAATTAAGGTGGCAATCAGAATTGAAAGATGAAGGAGATATATTAAATCGTCAGTATGTAATACGAACTTACTTTGATGATATTGAAAATTGTGTTTTTACAGAATTTAGAATTATGGGTTGGTAATCATCACACTAATTAAGAATGAGAAAAAACAACAGCTAGCCGCTTACAAGCAGAACTCGAAAAGGGTCTGCGCTTTTAGCGCGGTAAATTAGCGGTTATTGAAAAGCAACAACTAAACAGGCAATACAAAATTGAAAAAACATCACTAAATGGCAAAATATTTTCTTCCTTTAGCAATATTCTTTGGAGTGAAAACTGACAATTTATTTGGACAAAGTTTATCTGCGATTCAATTAGACCGCCCCGACCAAACAGAGTGTCCATTTATTACACCTGAAAAATACATTCAAATTGAAAACGGATTTACTTTTGAGACTTTTGACCAAAGCCAAACGTCCTTTAATTATCCTTCAACGCTATGGAAATATGGGGTTAATGAAAAATTTGAACTAAGACTAATTACAGAATTAGTTTCAGAAAAAATAAACTTAAATACTAATTCAGGATTTACACCTATTACAATTGGATTTAAGACCTCACTATTTGAAGAAAGAGGTTTTCTTCCAAAAACTTCATTTATTGGACATATTACGACTTCGAAAATTGGGAGCAAGGAATTTCAAGCCAAATATATTGCACCTTCTTTTAGGTTTACAATGCAACACACATTGACAGAAAAAATATCACTTGCTTATAATTTAGGGGCAGAATGGAATGGAGAAAATGCAGAACACAGTTATATCTACACATTAACAACAGGGTTTAGTTTAACAGATAAAATTGGTTGTTACACGGAATTGTATGGATTTATTGCGGCAGAAAAAAAGGCAGACCATAGATTTGACTGCGGTCTAACATACTTAATTAACAACAATCTTATGGCTGACATTTCAGGTGGTTTTGGACTAACTGAGAATGCACCCCAAAACTATATATCATTAGGACTTTCTTACAGATTTAAAACAACTAGATAAAACACCGAACCGCTAGCCATAAAATCCTGCCGCTTTTTACGATTCAATTCGTTAAGCTAAATTCAAATCAAAAAATCAAAGAACGATTATAATGTATTGATAATTAAATTAATGTAATGTATTTTAAAAAGTTAACGAATCACTAGTATTGTCGAATAATGAATGCCCGAAATTTGACAGAAAAATAGCACGCTCTTTCCCAAAATTAACCCCCAATCTCTATTTCTAGAAATTGAGGGCCATCATTCAACCATCTCGAATGATATTTTAAAAAGGGTTAATTGAATCAGAAAACGGAAAATATATTTACTTTAGTGTGCAATTGAGAACAACAATTCTGTTTTTTTTAATCCAATTTCTTAATACATAATTTGGTTTAACTAGAACTCAGTTAAGTTAATCACTCAATATTATGTTGGAAAGATATATTTAGGCACTGCAACTTATTTGCAGTCAATCAAAACACAAGTTAATAATTGCATTATTAATTGAATTGTGTTGATA
>CAXNNF010000002.1:0-14915 GCA_964203455.1 Bacteroidia bacterium | reverse complement strand
GTTGTTTGTCCATTACTCCATAAGTACGTGTAAACACCTGCACTGGCTGGAGTTGCTGTTGCTGTTCCATTCGTAGAACCGCAGCTTGCATTGGTAGAACTTGTATTCACCGAAATGGCTGCAGGTTGTGTTAATGTTGATGTTGCATTTGCTGAACATGAAGCTGCATCTGTAACAGTTAATGTATACGCTCCTGGAGAAAGATTTTGAATTTGTGATGCCGTTGAAGCATTCGACCAAACATACGAATAAGGCAAAGTTCCACCTGAAACGCTTGATGTTAAAGAACCATTTGATGAACCGTTGCAGGTAATTGCTGATGTATTCAATGAAACACTTAATGCTGTTGGTTGTGTAATGACAATTGATTGTATGAATGAACATCCCGAAGCATCGCTCATTATGACAGAATAATTACCAGCAATTAAATTTGATACTGAAGCGCCAGTATTTCCATTACTCCAAACGTATGTGTATGGAGCAGTTCCGGCCGTTGCATTGGCTGTTGCTGTTCCTGTTGAATTTCCAAAGCAAGCAACATTGGTTTTGCTAACTGTTCCAGTTAAGGATCCGGAACTTCCCACTGTTACCGGGGCTGTAGAACTACAACCTGATGAGGATGTAACTAAAACTGTGTAATTTCCAGCTGACAAGCCCGTTGCTGTTTGTGTTGTTTGTCCATTTGACCATACATAAGTAAACACTCCTGCAATAGCGGGTGTTGCTGTTGCTGTTCCGTTCGTTGCGCCGCAGCTTGCATTGGTAGAACTTGTATTTAAAGTAAAGCCCGTCACATTTACTGGCTGAATAATGGTATCGTAATAACATCCTAAGTTTAGGATGAGTTCGACCTGATAAAGCCCCGTTGAGGAAAATGCATGCGACGCATTTAAGGTTGTTGAAGTATTTGAAGCTCCCGAAGCAGGATCGTTAAAATTCCATTGAGCTCCAACAATTGCACTAGTGGCAGAAGCGCATGAATTTGCACTCGAATTTGCGGAAGGAGAGGTAAAACTTACATTCAAGCAATTTGCAGCATAGGTAAAAGGAAGAACTTCCGGACGCATATAGAAAGAAGCCATGTTTGGCAATCCCATCGTTGAACCTCTACCAGCTAAAGATACAGCTGCATTTACAAAGTTACATCCAGCACCATACGTATTCGGGTTATTAATAACTGAAAGACTTGTCGCATTTCGAGAAACATACACTTTTCCATCTGGGCCCAATTGCATCGAACCAATAAAAGGTCCTAAAACACCCACCACATATTTGGAAGCTTGAATGGTTGCGGCAATACCAGAACATAAATCGAATTGCACCAATCGTCCACCGTTGGTTCCACCATAAGCAATTCGTCCATTGGGCGAAAACTCACACCCATAAGCACCAGTCTCGGTGGCAAGTGAAATGGCGTTACTTACAACTCCAGTTGAATTATTGAAGTCGTAGAGTTCAAACTTATTAATTCCGCCTCCTGTAAGTCCATAATATCCTGCAAGAAGTTTATTCCCATCTGAATTAGATTTCAATTGGCCATAAGCAGATTGATTGATACCATTTATAACAGTCCCCGCGGAACTTGTTACAGGAGTTGTGTTTACACCAGTTGGTGTTACTAACCAAGTGCGAAATCCATTGCTGCTCCAATCATGAGTAACAATCCATAAATCGCGGTTATTACAATGACGAACAGCCGTTAATTTTTCGGAAGATGGCGTGCGAAGTAGTATGTTTTTAGTTGCAGTTACAGCACCTAATCCACCAGCAAGACTCATGTTAACTTCCGAATAACGAATACCATTTGCACCTACATCGGCATCGGCAGTAAATATGTAATAGATGTTTGTACTAAGTGGCTTCTGAACAATAATAGCCGATTGGGTAGATGATGTATGTCCTAATAAACCTGAACCGTTCGACATAACTGCATGGTTTCTATTCCAAACAGAGATTCCATTTGTATAGAACATGAGGTTTCCTGAAGCATCCGAGATAGAAGCACATCCTTCGGTTGTTGATAATTGACCATTGGTTAATGCTACTGGTGATCCACTTGCGAAAGACACACCGGCATTGTTTCCAAAATACCAATTATTAAATCGATAAGACTGTGCTTGAGAGATTTGAGCAATAGAAATGAAAGCGATTAACGCTACAATCAACCTCGCCCATTTAGCAATCTCCCTTAAGTTGAATGATGTAAAATTTGTTTTCATTGGCTCTCCGTTTCAAACTGTTATAAGTAGTTTGGTTTACGGAAGAGCGACTGTCGGGTTTAGCGTTTTAGTGACAGATAGACAATGATTATTACATGTGTAAGGAACAAAAGATGAGCTTAAAAAAATGGATTATATGCGCTCTAAATCGGATAATGGTAACCAACCTTCATTGCCATCGGCCAATTGAATTTTCACCCAATCGCCTAATTCGTCAATGAGATTTACTTTGGTTCCTGCGTGAATTACGAACAAACTCGTTCCACTATCAACTGGAGAACTTTTAACGGGAACGCTACCCGAAAAAACAATGGCTTGGTTATGATTTGTTTGTTGATTATACATCGAAATACCCAAACTAAGAAACAAACATGAGCCTATAAACATGAGTATGCCCGCGTAAAATCCAAGTTTTCTTAATACAATTGATTTCCCTAAAACATAGAGAAAGAAACAAGCTGCACAAATCAATAAGGAAATAATAAACACGATCCCCCAAACATCAGCGGATGCAATTTGTCGTATAGCAACAAACCAACGCTTGTAAAAAAGTTCTGGCACCGTTTCAATTTTATCTTCTATGCGTGAATTAGCCAGACTGATGTTAAAGCGAATATCCTCATCGTTTGGATTTAATTTTAATGCACGTTCGTAATTGAGAATTGCATTGGGATAATCGGTGAGTTTAAAGTATGCGTTCCCTAAATTGAAATACAATTCGGTATTACACACTTTATTTTCGGATAAAATCTGTTCGTATTTCAAAACAGCCGCTTTATAATCACCCTGAATATATGCTTTATCGGCAGCATCGAAAACTTGCTCTGGATTGGCTGAGAATACCAAACAACTTTGAATCAGAAACAAGAATAAAACGGTTTTCCTCATGACTTCAGGTAATTTTCGGTACGCGTTAATAATGCAATAGAATCCTTGTAAACTAGCTGCATTCCAGAATCTGCATCTGGAGCAAATCGAGAAAATTCGCACGCATCGAGCAGTCGAATTAATTCCGCTAAATCCGCTTCAGGCATTTTGCGTTCTTGCATGTATTGCGAAATAGTCGTTCGAGATAATTCAGCCGATGGGATTTGAAGTTTGTCGGATAAGTAACCATACAAAGCAAAAAACACTTCATCGTAAAACGCATCTTTCTTATTTTCTTTAAGCAATTCTCCCGCACGTTTCATACGTTTTTGGGCAACACTTCCCGCACCTTTCATTCGGTATAATGAACTATTGGATGAGCGTTCTATATCGCGGCGGCGCATTAATAAGAGCAAGATTAAACTCAATGGAGCGATGGAAGAAAACAAAAAGAAAGCTCCCGAAAAGAGGAAAGGCGATTGGTTAATTTCTTCTAATTCGCTGACGCGTTTTTTATTGAATCGGATATCAGTAGCTAGTTGTTTAGGTGCGGTAGAATTACCTGAGCGCGCGCTAGATGTTTGATCTCCAGACGATTTTTCTACTTGAATGGCAATGCGTGCAATACTTAAGGTTTGATAAGCTCGTTTGCTCGGTGAGAAATAGGAAAAGCTAAACGGTCCAATAAAATATTCTCCACCAGCTCGAGGAATGAGCAGATATTCGAAAGTTCTTGTGCCAGACATGGAACCATCCGAAACACGAATATTATCCTTGGTTTGTGGGTCGTATGCTTCAAACTCCGATGGAAACGTGAGAACCGGAGCTTCTAATAATTTGATGTTTCCTTTACCTGTAATGGTGAATTTCAAATTAACAGGATCGCCCGAACGGACTTTTGTTTTATCGACTTCTGCATTAATCGAAAATTCTCCTACAGCGCCTTTAAAATCTGCAGGTTTACCAGCATCAGGATGTTGTAAAATGGTTAATGTTTGATCTTGACTTTGAACTTTCACTTGCACATCGCGGTAACCGCCTCCCATAAACTGCTCAAAGAAATTCTGCGATTGCACTTTTTCGCGAACGTTACATGTGGCATCCAACGAAGGGATCTCAAGTTTCCCGCTTTTTTGAGGAAACAATAAAGTGCGTTTTAACTCGGCAGTGTAATATTGACTACCGTTATAGTTTTCGACTACCAGTTTGTCGTTCTTGGTCATGGGAACATCTTCGGTATAAAAGCCATTGTAGGTTGGCAATTTTAAATCGGAGAAACTGATTTGACCATATTTTGAGAATATTTTATAGGTAACAGTCACCTGTTCGCCTAAGTAAACGGATGATTTATTAAGAAATGCTTTGATAAATAATTTATCACCTGTATTGCTTGCAGTTGCTTGATTTCCAGATTGCCCCTTAGAGGAATTCTGAGTTGTTGTTGGTGAATTGCCTTTTACCACCTCGATCGAAATTTCGTTGGATTTTACTCGACCATTTGCCACGTTTAATAAAGCCGGCTTGATGGTGAATTTGCCTTCTTTTTTAGCGGCTAAAACATAATAATACGTGAGACTTTGCGATACCGCACCATTAATAATTTGCATGCTCGAACTTTGATTCGGTCCAGCATACAAATCGAATGCACTTAAGTCGGGACCAGTAAAACCTGAAGCACTTACATTGACCGAATACGTTAGTTGAAATTTTTCGCCAACAGCAACATTATTCTTTGAAACAACACCACTAAAACGCACTTCCTGTCCAAAGTGATTTTGGGCAAAATGCATCAATAATACTAGAATCAATAAACGTTTCATATTCCTATTATTACCAATCTTTTCCGCTACCGGCTTGACCGTTTTTACTTGCTTTCTTATCCGTTTTCTTCCGCAATTCTTTTTCATCCCGATTTAATGCATCCAACATGCGTTCGGCTTCTTCGCGATTGAGATTTTGTTTCTTCTGTTCTTCTTGTTTTTGATCTTTCTGCTTATCTTGATTCTGTTTCGGATCTTGCTTTGGGTCTTGCTTCTTGTCTTGCTTTTGCTGTTGTTGTTGCTGTTGTTGCTTCTCTTGCTTTAATTTTTGCAATGCATAAGAAAGATTGTAACGCGAATCTTCTGCTTTAGGATCGAGTTTGAGTGCTTTCTTAAATGACTCTACACTTTGTTCGTAATCTTTGTTTTTGAGTTGAGCATTCCCCATGTTGTGGTAAACTGAAGAAAGTTGCTTGTTATTTTTAGTGCTTTTGCTCAGAGAATCTAAAATAACGGAAGCTTCTTTGTACTTATTTTGTTTGTATAAAGCATCGGCCAAATTGAATTTACCGGTCCATGAGTCTTGCTTCTTTGCTAATCCTTTGCGGTATTCTATTTCAGATTCTGTGAATTTCCCAGAATTATACAAATCATTTCCTTTTCGAAAATGGGATGTTTCCGTTTGTGAAAACCCCACAGAAACTGATAGAAACATCAATAAAAACAAAATCTGTCTCATGCCTTTTTGCTTTTAGATTCAAATATATTTAAACGACGAGCTAATTTACTTTTGCGTTCACTGAGGAAAAATTCAATGAGTAAAAATAACAATGCTACACATAAGAAATACTGAAAACGATCTTCATAATCGGTGAAAGCCTTCGTCCCAAAATCGGACTTTTGCATAGAATTTATCTCATCGAAAAGTTCTTCCAAACCAATATCACTTCCAGTTGCTTGAATAAATTTACCTCCTCCTGCAAGAGCAACTTCTTCCAACATCTTAGGATCCATTCGGGAAATAACAGTCTGACCGTTTTCATCCATTTTATACCCCACATTTTGACCCTCTTTGAAATTCGGAATAGGCGCACCATCGGGTGAACCAATTCCAAGCGTATGAACTAAAACACCATTGTCCTTTGCTGCTTTGGCTTCTGCTAATGGATCATCTTCGTGATTTTCTCCATCACTCATTACAATGATCGCTTTGTTTCGAACACCGCCGCGCGGTAAACTCTTAACGCCCATTTGAATGGCGGATCCAATTGCAGTTCCTTGTAGTTGAACACTTTCGTTACTCACTGTCGTTAAAAACATGCGCGCTGCAGCATAATCAGAAGTAAATGGAAGCTGCAAATAAGCATCGCCTGCAAAAATGACAATCCCAATTCGATCATCTTGCAACTTGTCGAGCAATTTAGAAACGGCTTGCTTGGCGCGCTCCAAACGGTTGGGACGTATGTCTTCAGCCAACATACTATTCGAAACATCTAGCGCAATAATTAAATCGACACCTTGCCGCTTTACTTCTTCGTATTTCGAACCGATTTGAGGATCTGCAAGTCCAACAACGAGGAAAATCCATGCAGCCACAAGCAAGAAAAACTTGGTTCGCATTTTCGCAATGGAGCGATCAGGCATTAATGTAATTAATAAAGTAGAGTCACCAAAACGTTTGATTGCCTTTCGTTTCCATGACATTCGTGCAGCGAATAACAATCCGAAAAATGGCAAGACCAAAAGGCCCCAGAGAAAAAATGGATATGCAAATCGAAACATATATCAGGGAATTGATCGCATTAATGTGTTACGCAAAAGCCATTCTGTAAACAAAAGCAAAGCAGCTAGCAAAATCAATGGCCAAAACTCTTCGTGTTTGCGGCGGAACTCAGTTACATCAAAACGTGTTTTTTCCAATTGGTCAATTTTCTTATAAATATCCATCAATGCCTCGTTGTTTGTGGCTCTAAAATACTGAGCATCGGTCATTTCAGCAATCTTCTTTAACAAAGGTTCATCGATACGAACCTCCACATAATCGAAACCGAATTCACCATTGGGATAACGGTATGCAGGAGAATAAGCCATTCCACGAGTTCCTACGCCAATTGTATAAACACGAATTCCATAAAGCTGCGCAATTTCTGCGGCGGTTAAAGGCGAAACAGATCCCGCATTGTTTTCTCCGTCGGTAATGAGAATAATAACTTTACTTGTAGACTTACTTTCTCTTAAGCGATTGACCGCCGTTGCTAAGCCCATACCAATCGCAGTTCCATCAGCTAAGAAATTAGGTTCGGCTGCACTTAACAGATTCTTTAAAACGGAATGGTCAACCGTCAGTGGACATTGAGTAAACGATTCACCTGAAAAAACAACCAAGCCAATGCGATCGTTTTTCCGACCATCAATAAACTCCATGGCCACTTTTTTGGCAGATTCCAAACGATTGGGCTTGAAATCTCGGGCAAGCATACTGGGCGAAAGATCCATCGAAAGCATGATATCAATTCCTTCGGCAGTCATATCTTGCCATGCGAGCTTAGTTTGAGGTCTAGCCAATGCAACAATGATACATGCAACGGTTAAACATCTCAACGCAAAAGGCACATGTATTAATCGCACAACTGCAGATGGTTTCCTTCCAAGAAATGGGGCGATGGTAGAAATCTGTACTTCAGGCTTTGATTTTCTTCCTTTGAAAATGTACCAAACAATGAGCAAGGGAATTAAAAACAAAAACCACAAAACCCAGGGTTGAGCAAAACTAATTTCTTCCCAATACGGCAATTGTAAATCGGTCCAACTATTCACCACTATCTCCTTTCTTTTGATCCTTGTTTTCCAATTCTTTAGGACGTGTTATCTGAACAAATTCTTTTGCATATTCCAATGCGCGTTCATGTTCAATGGGCAGGGGTTTCTCTTTGGCGAATTTCACCAAATCGGCCAATACTAGCACTTGTTTTAATTGCTGAATGCTATCTTGATTGAATGAAGCTTTGCGCAGCATTTCCAAAGTTTCATCGGTGGTTGATTCTAGAGCAGGGAGTTGAAATTGCTCTTCCAAATACATACGCAATGTATCGGTAATTGCCGAATGGTAAACCTTATCTCGTCCCGATTGCCATGCCTTTTCATTACCAATTACATCCAAAGCTGTTAATGCTATCTGCCAAGCCGGAATTGATGGAGCTTTCGGTTTTACTTCAGTAGGTTTTCGTTTACGCTTTAACCAGAAATACAAGCCCGCAGCAATTAAAGCAGCCAAAAGCAAACCAACTAAAATCCATGGAATATATTCGCTTATATCGAAAGGAACATCCAAAACACCATGAATGTCTTTGATGGCCTTGGTTGTGTCGACAGGAACTGTGGAAACTTGAAAAGTTAGTGGGTCGGTTACAATGTGAGCGGTATCGCCATTGGCTGAGATAATATCGAACGCAAAAACAGGCATGGTATGCATTCCACTATCGAACGAAGTGGCTTCTATTTTTTGAATAAACTGCGTTCCCGCTTTTGTAGAATCTGGTAAAGTATCAATTTTCCCTAATTTTAAAATATCGAAATTAGGTCCGATGGAATCAGTAAAAGCTGGCCAAACAATACGCTGACCGTCTTGTATAGCTGCTTTTAAGGTAAGTGAAAAGGATTCTCCGAGTCGAATTTGGTATCGATCGGATTGCACACTGGCTTGTTGCGCGTGTATTTGGAAAAAGAAACAAAGGAAGGAGAAGCAAAAAGAAAGGATGTATTTCATCGTGATCCTCGGCGTTTAAATAAGTTACTTAATGGCTGAATGTAAGAGCGGTCGGTTTGTAAAATGGCCTGGTCGACACCGGCTTTACTGAATGCCTTTTTCACAAAATCCTCGTGTTTTTTGTAATGAACCTCGTAAGCTTTTCGAACCGAACGGTCTGAGGTATCTACCCAAATAGCATCTCCAGTTTCGGCATCTTTAAATCGCACCAATCCCACATCAGGCATAGAAATTTCGCGAGGATCGCTTAGTCGCAATGCAACAATATCGTGCTTTTTATTGGCAATTTTTAATGTGTCTTCATATCCTTTTCCATAGAAATCGGAAAGCACAAAAGCGGTACATCGTTTACGAATAACATTGGTTAAGAAGCGCAAAGCCTGATCGATATTGGTTTGACGATTTTCGGGTTTAAAATCAATCAACTCACGAATGATGCGTAAAATATGCGACTTCCCTTTTTTGGGTGGAATAAACTTTTCAATTTTATCGCTAAAGAAAATGACCCCAATCTTATCATTATTCTGCATGGCAGAAAATGCCAAAACAGCACAGACCTCGGTGAGCAGATCCATTTTGAATTGTGATTGTGTTCCAAATTCGTTCGATCCACTTACATCAACAACCAACATGATAGTGAGTTCGCGTTCTTCTTCATACACCTTCACATACGGATGATTCAACCGCGCCGACACATTCCAATCAATCGTCCGAACATCATCGCCCGGTTGGTACTCGCGCACTTCCGAAAACGACATTCCTCTACCCTTAAAAGCACTGTGGTATTGCCCAGAAAACAACTGCGCAGAAAGTCCACGGCTCTTAATTTCGAGCTTACGTACTTTTTTTAGGAGTTCTTTTTGTTCCACAGTTGCTATTTGAAAATTTGAAAATCCGATGGCTAAGGGATTTAAGATTAACTTGTTTAATGAGCATTTTACTTGATTATACTCTTCTTTGTCGTTGAAATTATTTTTGATAGTATGTTAATGGATGTTTGCGTTTGGCTATGTAAAATATGGTCTTCACTAATTAAGTTGGTTCGTTTACAGATTCTCAGCCAATAGGCTGTTTCATCAGCCTCTTTCGCTGATATTTTCATTTTATGAATGAAGTCAGCTTTACTTTCCGCATTTTGAGCCTCTACAGTATTTGCTCCAACAGATGTTCCTGATTTGAATAGTTGACTTGATAAATTATAATGTTTTTGATTGGACAATTCACGACAAAAATTAACGACATTGACTGCTAAGTCCTCCGTCAATTCAACAATCATGTTAGGTTTATCATTTCGCATAATAGATAGTTTTAAGTTTATATAGGTGGTATTAATTAAATTTTAAAATAATAATAATGTAATAAGATAACAGCATAAAAGCCCATTTTCAAATCTTCAAATTTTTCAAATTTTCAAATCTCTATTAAGGCACTTCCACCACATTCAAAATCTCGTTAATTATCATTTCGGTGGTGATGTTTTCTGCTTCTGCTTCGTAGGTTAGACCGATGCGGTGACGTAATACATCCATACAAACAGCACGCACATCTTCTGGAATAACATAACCGCGACGTTTGATGAAAGCGTATGCCTTTGAAGCCAAAGCTAAGCTGATGGAGGCACGAGGAGATGCTCCGAAACTAATCAAAGGTTGGTATTTTGCTAAGTTGTGATCTTTCGGGAAGCGCGTTGCGAAGACAATATCGATAATGTATTTCTCAATTTTTTCATCCATATAGACTTCACGTACAATTTGTCGTGCACGTAAAATTTGATCCGGATGAACTACCTGTGATGGTTTCGGATATTCAGCAGCAAGGTTGTTTCGGATAATTTTCGTTTCCTCTTCTTTGGTCGGGTATCCAATCACAACCTTTAACATAAAACGATCGACTTGGGCTTCAGGAAGTGGATACGTTCCCTCCTGCTCTACCGGATTTTGTGTGGCCAAAACCAAAAACGGCTCAGGTAATTTATGTGTTGTATCGCCAATGGTTACTTGACGCTCTTGCATGGCTTCCAACAAAGCACTTTGCACTTTTGCTGGAGCACGGTTAATCTCATCGGCCAAAATAAAATTAGCGAAAATGGGACCTTTACGTACACTGAATTGTTCTTGCTTCTGGTTGTAAATCATGGTTCCAACCAAATCGGCTGGGAGCAAATCGGGGGTAAACTGAATGCGGCTGAAATGAGCATCTACGGTTTGTGCAAGACTTTTAATCGCCAAGGTTTTTGCCAATCCTGGAACACCTTCTAAAAGTATGTGTCCATTCGCCAAAAGTCCAATTAACAGTCGGTCAATCATGTAATGTTGTCCAATAATAACCTTATCGAGTTCCATTTTAAGTAACTCAATAAATGCTGATTCGCGTTCAATTTTCTCGTTTATTTCGCGGATGTCTGCCATAATTCTATTCTATGTATTTTGAGTCGCAAAGAAAGTAGATTGTATAACTTTCGTCAAGACTTATTTTTAAAAAAAATGTTAAAGCGAAAGTAGTCGAATTCTGATGAATTTTGATTGAGATGTTTGATATACAAATGAGCCGCTTAACTTTGCTGCGATGCGCTATTTTATTCGTTTACGTTACAAAGGAACAACTTATCATGGTTGGCAAATTCAAAACAATGCTCACACGGTTCAAGAAAACGTTGATCGGGCTTTGAGTTTGGCCCTTCGATGTACCATTGAAACACTCGGTTGTGGTCGCACCGATACCGGTGTTCATGCCGATGATTTTTACGCACATTTCGATATAGAACAGCCCATTGAAGAGACTCAACTGATTTTGAACAAGCTGGAAGCAATGAAAATTCCGGGCATTCAATTTCGCTCTATCCATTTGGTTGATGATCGCTCACACGCACGTTTCGATGCCATACAACGCACCTATGAATATCGTATTGCTTTGGAACGAAATCCTTTTCTAGATGGCATGGTGCATTACCTGAAAGCCGACAGTAAGCAAGGCAGACTTGATATTGTAGCAATGAATACTGCTGCAAAGGAATTGTATGGTAAACAAGACTTTTCGGCGTTTTCGAAAAGCAACACTCAAGTGTTTACGAATAATTGTGAGATTGTAAAAGCTGTTTGGGAAGAGAAAAATGGATTGCTCATATTTACAATCAGTGCCGATCGATTTTTACGCAATATGGTCCGCGCCATTGTGGGAACTCTGCTCGAAATAGGACAAGGAAAGCGAACCATCGAAGAGATGAATTCAGTTATTGATTCGAAAAGCAGGTCGGATGCGGGCATGAGTGTTCCAGCTTCGGGATTATTTTTAACCGAAATCAAGTATCCAGATTCCTTTCAATTAGAGCCCAATTCAAGCAATTCATAAGTTGCTAAGTTCTATATTTGCAGCGTATGAGCGTATCGGGAAAAGCCTTTGATTTCACCTTATTGAGACGTGTAATTGCCTATGTAAAACCCTACAAGGTTTGGCTGTGGTGTTCTGTAAGCTTAACTATTTTCATGGCTTTTTTGTCGCCTGTTCGCCCATTGCTCATTCAGTATACTGTTGACCATTATATACTTTACGCGAATCCTTCGATGTTACTCAGCATGACACTCATCATGATTGGGGTGTTAATTGTGGAAGCATTGGGGCATTTTTCGAGCAGTTTCATCACCAACTTACTCGGACAAAGTGTAATTCGCGATTTGCGAACGGATGTATTCAACCACATTAGCCGTTTACGTGTTAAATACTACGATAATAATCCCATTGGAATGCTTGTAACACGCGTGGTGAGCGATATCGAAACCATTGCCAGCATATTTACTGAAGGTGTTGTGATTGTATTTGGCGATTTATTGCAATTGACCGTGGTTTTGGCGGTGATGTTTTGGACCGATTGGCGTTTGGCGTTAATTTCCATTTCCACTATCCCGCTGCTTTTGGTAGCAACCAATATCTTCAAGAACGGCATTAAATCGTCTTTTCAGGATGTTCGAACGCAGGTAGCCCGGTTAAATACGTTTGTCCAAGAACACATTACCGGAATGAACATCGTTCAAATTTTCAATCGTGAAAAGGAGGAAATGGAATTGTTCCGCGAGATAAATGATCAACATGCAAAAGCGAATATCCGTTCGGTTTGGCATTACTCAGTGTTTTTGCCCATTGTTGAAATTCTAAGCGCTGTTTCTTTGGGATTACTCATTTGGTTGGGCGCTCGCGGTGTTATTGAAGGCACGTTTACCATTGGAAATTTGGTTGCATTTACTTTGTATGTGAATATGCTGTTTCGTCCAATTAGAACATTGGCCGATCGATTTAATACACTCCAAATGGGTATGGTGAGTTCGGAACGTGTTTTTGCGGTTCTCGATACGAAAGAATTTACCGATGAAGGAGGTGAATTTTCCCCAGCAACACTCAAGGGTAAGATTGAGTTTGAACATGTTTGGATGGCTTACAATGAAGAAGAATGGATTTTACGCGACCTGAGTTTTGAAGCAAAGCCTGGAGACACCATTGCCATTGTGGGTGCAACTGGTTCGGGAAAAACAACCATCATTAACCTCATCAACCGCTTTTACGAATTTCAAAAAGGAAGTATCCGTATTGATGATCGTGATATCAATACGTATGATGTCCAAGCAATTCGTAATAATGTTGCGATTGTTTTGCAAGATGTTTTCTTGTTTTCGGATAGTATCGCAAACAATATTTCACTGAATAATCCGACTATTAGTCGCGAGCAGATTATTGCTGCAGCTCAAAAAGTTGGCGCCGATGAATTTATAAATAGATTACCGGGTGGATATGATTTTAATGTGATGGAACGCGGCGGAATGTTAAGTGCCGGACAACGCCAACTCATTGCCTTTATTCGGGCCTATTTGTTTAATCCCGCCATTTTGGTTTTAGATGAAGCCACATCTTCGGTTGATACCGAAACCGAGCAGCTTATTCAAAAAGCCATTGATACGGTAACTCAAAATAGAACATCCATTGTCATTGCCCACCGCTTAGCAACCATCCAAAAAGCAGATATTATTTTGGTCATGGAACAAGGTAAAATTGTTGAACAGGGCAATCATCAAGAACTATTAAAGAAAGAAGGATATTACAAACGTTTGTTTGATTTGCAGTTTCAAGAGCAAGCAAAAAATTAATCAAATCATTTCTGCAATTATTAATATCATTTAGAAAAGTAAAAATAAATCACATGAGAGCAATGATTAAGAATTTGATTTTAAGTGTGAGTCTATGTTTGCTTGCATCAACTAGTTTCGCTCAGATTCCCAATCCCAGCTTTGAAGAAATCAATGCGAATGGTTCACTTCGTAATTGGGGGAATTTGTATATTCAATCGGTTTGGTTTGATACGACTGGAGAAATGCAAGGCGATTCAGTAATTTATGACAATGCATATTATGCTGCAACTTCCGAGGCGCACAACGGCAATTGGGCGGCCGAAATGCGTAATTCCTATAATTACACCTTAAACACGGGAACTTCTGGTGAAATAGTTGCCGATTTGGACAGTGTATATTCGGCTTGGGGATCGTTCGAAACCATTCCTGTGGAAAATAATCCAACCGCTTTGGGCTTTTTCTACAAACACAATCCGGTAAACGGCGATAGCGCTTCGGCTATAATAGTTGTTTATGATAGTCTTGGAAACGAAATTGGATTTGGTCGTTGCATTATTTCCAATTTTACCAATGCTTACTTATATAACACCGCTCAAATTACTTATACATCGCAAGATGCTCCTGCTAATGCGATGGTGAAATTTAATAATTTTTACACCGAAGCCCCAGGTGTTCGTCAGCCTTCGTTGGGTTCTCGTTTTCTTGTGGATGATGTTCAATTGTACACAATTACAGGTTTTGATTTAATAAGTCGCAAGCAATTGGATGTGGTGGTTTATCCCAACCCAAGTTCTGACTTGATTACCATTCGCCGAAACACGAGCGAAATGGCGCAAGTGAACATTTATCAATTGAATGGTCAATTGCTAAAACAAGAAACTATTTGCAATGATGTTTCTGAAATTGATTTAAGGGATTTGTGCAATGGAACTTATTTGTTGGAAGTAATTTCGGATGGTAAAAACTGGACGCAACAGTTAATCGTTCAACATTAATCTGAAAACGAATGCCTGCCTGAGTGATGGCAAGGGGAAGCTCCGCGATAGCGAGCCGAAGCCCTGAACAGCGCGGCCTTGAAATGAGATTGCTTTTTGATTGAAGCAGGATGATTTTTTTCAAGGACAGGCCCAAACAATTCTTTCATTCCCGATTGAATTGTGAATTATGTTTGCAGAAAAATTGCGATGTC
>CAXNNF010000001.1:0-17998 GCA_964203455.1 Bacteroidia bacterium | reverse complement strand
AGCTTGCTCTCCCGATAGCTATCGGGACGACCACTCTGACATTCTCCTATTTTATTCTCAATTCAAACTTTCCAGCTTGCTCTTCTGAATGAATCGAGACGAACAATTGATATTCATTATTAAAAATGAACTTTGGTTTGCAAATAAATTGGGGTTGCAAAAATAGAAAAAAAACAACAGGAAAAATTTAGATCCTAATCGATAATTCAATTCCAATTAAGAAGGGTTAATTCTTCACAGATTGGCTTACAAAATTGTTGTTTAACTTCTACTATTGAATTGCAGTTTGCTAAAAGGAACATCAGTTTTGTAACTGCAGCTTCGGTAGTCATGTCGTAACCACTAACAACGCCCATGCTTTCCAATTCGATGCTTGTTTTGTATTTACCCTGTAACACAGATCCGCTGCTGCATTGGGTAATATTTACAACGCAAATTTCACCTGCAATTGCATCTCGTAACGCTTTCAAAAACCAGTCTTGCGTGGGCGCATTTCCTGAACCGAAAGTTTCTAATACAACCGCTTTCAAATTAGGAATGCTTAAAATAGCATGTACATATTGTGCTGTCATACCAGGAAAAATCTTCAGAATGGCGATGTTCGGATCGAGCTTTTTATGAAACAGAGTTGGTTTTGATGAGGGATTTTTTATAATTGTTTCGTTAAAACTAATTTGAACACCCGCCTCTGCAATTGCAGGAAAATTCGTGCTTTCGAAGGCATTAAAGTGACTCGAACTAATTTTAGATGTACGATTGCCTTTCAACAAATGGTATTCGAAATAAATACACACATCCGAAATTTTACTCAATCCCGCTTCTTTCCAAACAGCGATTTCGAGTGCCGTAATAAAATTCTCTTTAGCATCCGTGCGAAGAACTCCAATGGGCAATTGAGAACCCGTTAATATCACAGGCTTCGATAAATTCTCCAACATAAAACTCAAAGCAGAAGCAGTGTAGGCCATGGTGTCGGAACCGTGTAAAATGACAAATCCGTCGTACTTCGTATAATTTTCTTCAATGATTTCTACCAAGCGAATCCAATCGGAAATCTGCATGTTCGAAGAATCGATGGTTGTGGTGAATGTGTGAATATCGAGTTCGATATCGAGTTTTTCAATTTCTGGAATATTGGCTTTGAGTCGCTCAAAATTAACGGGCATCAAGGAGCCCGTCAATGAATCTTTCACCATGCCAATGGTTCCACCGGTATAGATAATGAGGGCTGAAGGTTTACGACTCATACGCGTTTAAATAGTCGGCGAGCATTGGCTGTTGTTATTGAGGCGAGTTCATTTTTCCCGATTCTGCGGATATCTGATAACGCTTCGAGAATGTTGCGAATATAAGCCGATTCGTTTCGTTTTCCACGAAAAGGAACAGGTGCCAAATACGGAGCATCGGTTTCCAGAACCACATATTCGAGCGGTATCTGCGAAACAATGTCGGCCAAACCGCTTTTTTTAAAAGTTAAAACACCACCAATCCCCAAAAAGAAGTCCATTTCAATGGCCATTTTTGCTTCTTCAAGCGTGCCCGAAAAACAATGAAAAACACCTTTTAATCCTCTTTCTGCAAATGGGCGAATAATCTCAATGCTCTCAGCTGTTGATTCGCGGCAATGTAAAACCACCGGCATCTCTTTTTCGATTGCCCATTCGCATTGCCGTTTCAATGCCTCAATTTGAATATCTAGTGTGCTTTTATCCCAATACAAATCCAATCCAATTTCCCCAACAGCAACATAGTCTCTTGTATCGAGCCAGTTTTTAACTAAGGCAAGTTCATTCTCCATGTTCTCCAATTTTACCGAACAAGGATGTAAACCCATCATAGGGAAACAATTTTGAGGATAGGCATCAACCAATGCATGTAATGGGAAAATGGTTTCGCTGTCTACATTGGGAAGATAAATCTCCGTCACCCCAGCTTCAAATGCCCGATGAATCATCGCATTCCGGTCGTTGTCGAACTCGGGTAGGTATAAATGAGTATGCGTGTCGCTCAAAGTAATCATAATGCAAAGGTGCGGAATTCATGCGATTGAAGTATGCTTTAAAAATTCCTTGTAGTTTTGTGCTTGTGCAGCGCTTTTTAATTATCCGATTTAGTTCTATAGGAGACATCGTGCTTACGAGTCCGATTGTGCGTTGCTTGGCGGCCAAATATCCCGAAGCGGAGATTCATTATTTAAGCAAACCCGCTTTTCGAGGCATTCTAGAATCCAATCCTCATATTTCAAAAGTTTGGATGTGGGATGAAAATTCTAAAGATCTTATCAATGAACTTCGATCCATGCAATTCGATTACATCATCGATTTGCACCACAACCTGCGTAGCTTTTTGGTGAAAAATAAATTGAATCGAAAATCAGCTTCATTCAACAAGTTAAATATCGAGAAATACCTCTTTGTAAATTTCCGATTAGGCAAACTTCCGGATGTTCATATCGTAGACCGCTATTTTGCAACGTTAGAAAAATTGGGTGTTGTGAATGATAAACAAGGCCTTGATTTTTTCATTGAAGAAAAAGACGATGTCAAAATAAACGATTTACTTCCTGATACCCATCATACAGGATACATTGCCGTGGTTATAGGTGCATTAAAAGCAACTAAGCGTTTACCCCAGGAAAAACTATCAGAACTGTGCGATAAGATTCAATTTCCTTTGGTTTTATTGGGAGGCGAATCTGAGAAAAACGAAGGCGTCCTGCTTTCTGAAAAATTAGGTCTACGCGTTTTGAATATGTGCGGCAAACTTACTTTGGGACAATCGGCATCGCTTGTAAAACAGGCAAAGGTTGTTGTAACACACGATACTGGGTTAATGCACATTGCAGCAGCTTTCCAAAAACCCATCGTTTCTATTTGGGGAAATACCATTCCAGAATTTGGGATGTACCCTTATTTGCCTTCAGCAGAAAGCAAGCAGTTTATTGCAGAAGTAAAAGAACTTCCTTGCCGACCTTGTTCTAAGATTGGATATTCGACATGTCCGATGAAGCATTTCCGTTGTATGCAAAATCAAGACTTGGAAAAGATTGCGGAAGAGGTGCAAAGGCTTTTGTAACCAGGGGGCATCCTGGGATTAATCCCCTGGTTAATCCCCTGGATGCAAAACAAGGATGCTTAAACCTCTTTTAAAATCTTAAGCTGATCAATCAATTGCCCAATTTCTTCTTTGGCCTTGTTAATCTTCCGTTCGATATCGCGCTTCATGTCTTCGGCTGCTTTGGATTTGGAACTGCCAAAGAAACCGATGTTGTTTTCTAGTGTTTGAACGTCCGATTGCAGTTTCTTGATTTTATCTTGAACAACAATACGCTGATGATTCAGTTTGTCTTTCCCTCCTTTGTCATTGCTGGTATTAGAAACCTGGGAGCGGAATTGCTCACGACGAACATTTGCACTGTCTGTTTTTATTTTACCAAACTGGGCGTCAACTGCCTCGCGAAATGCTTTGTAAATCTTATCTTTTTCTTTGATTGGAACATGACCAATTTCCATCCATTCGCTTTGAAATGCTTTTAATGCATCGAAGTTGGCTAGCGTGTCATCGCTTGGAAGAAAAGCTTCAATTTTACTAAGAAGCTCTTTCTTTTTTTCAAGATTTACGTCCTGCTCATCATTCATTCCTGCAAAGTGCTTATTCCGGTTTTCGAAAAATGCATCACATGCAGTTCGGAAGCGTGTCCATAATTTATCGCTGTGTTTTTTGGCAATTGGACCAACTAGTTTCCAAGCTTCCTGAAGCTGACGAAGGCGTTCTCCTGTTTTTTTCCAATCGTTACTTTCACGAATAGCTTCGGCTTCCATGCACAAATCAACCTTGAGTTTGTAGTTGTGATTTTGTGCATCGCGCAATGTTTTGTAATACTCTTCTTTGGCATTATAAAACTGATCGCGCAAATCTTTGAACTTTTGCCAAACAGCTTCATTGTCTTTACGAGCAGCAAATCCAACAAGCTTCCATTCTTCAAGAAGCGCAGCAAATTTTTCGGATGCTTCTTGCCATTGAGGGTGGTTTTTATGAGGAACGAGTTGAAGAAATTCTTCCGCCTTAGCAACGATTGCATTTTTCTTTGCTAGGTTTTCTGTGTAGTCCTTTTCTTGACTTTGAATATACTCACGTCGACGATCAAATAATTTATCGCCAGCAGCACGAAAGCGCTCCCAAACGGTCTCGCTGAATTCTCTTGCAACATGCCCAATTTCTTTCCATTGGTCTTGCAATGCCTTGTAATCGTCGAGCGATTTTGTAATGGATTCTTCCATCAGCAAATCTTCGGCTTTTTCACAAACCAAGGTTTTAAGCTCTAAATTCTTTTTATGGTCAAGATCACGCAACTCGTTGTTAATCTTGATTATATCGTAGAAGTTGTTCGTGTGGTGATGGTAATTACGCCACAATTCATCTACGTAAGCAGATGGAACAAGTCCAATTGAACGCCATTGTTCCTGAAGTTCGTGCAATCTGTTAAAGCTAGCCGATACATTCTCGGTGTTTTCGAGCATGGCTTTTAATTCAGCCAAGATGCCTTCTTTTTTCTTGAGGTTATTGAGAAGCTCTTGTTCTTTGCGACGACGCTCATCGGCGCGTTTTTCTTGGAAACGTTTTACCAATGAATCGAATTGCTCATCGGTTTCATCGCGAAGCACTTCAAACTCTTCAGGCAATCCGCCATTTTCGATAAATTTTAATCGCTTGGCAGCTACTTCTTCATCTTTCACTTTGTAATAGCCATCACGAATTGACCGAACACGCATACGCATACTCGATGGATCTTCGTTATCGACCGCTTCTTGAATTGCAGCAACTAATTCTACACGTGATAATTCTTGGAAAGCAACTTGAGGAAGCAATTCTTCATTGGAATCATCTTGGACTTCTTCTTCTTCCAAAATAGCAGCTACTTCGACATGCTCTATTTCGGAAATAGGGGAGATTTCAATAATCGCAGATTCTATTTCGGAAATAGTTTCCGACTCTTCTGCAGGTATTAATTGTTCAACGATGGTATGTTGTTCATTAGAATTTTCTGGCGTATGGTTTTCTCCCAAATTCGCTTCCAGAACTTCGGGTGTTGTTAGTTCTTCTATAATCTCAATTTCGGAAACAGGCGAATTTTCTATAATCGCAGGTTCTATTTCGGCATTAGTTTCCGGCTCTTCTGCATGTATTAATTGATCAACAATGGTATGTTGTTCATTAGAATTGTTTTCTACCAAACTCGCATCCGGCACTTCGGGTGTTGTTGGTTCTTCTAAAATCTCTGTTTCTGGAAGGGGAAATTCTTGCTGCTCGGTTTGAGCCGAAACCTCTTGGGGAGTTTCAATATTGGGTTCTAATTCAGACATCGGATCCTGAGGAATCTCGGTGTTAGTAGTGTTTTCCATTGAATTTAGTGGCATTTCATTCGGGCCATCTTCCGGTGTGTGAAGCAATTGTTCTGGTGTTTCCATTTTGCAAAATTAATCTTTTACTTGAGGTGTTGTTTTAGGCTTTTTAAATTAAATGAATTTTCTTTAGGATAGAGTTTTTTTTAATAGACATTTAATAAAAAGATAATTTAGACATTCATCATCATCAATTTGTCGAGTTTCAATTGTAGAATAATGAATCAAAAAAAATATCTTTACAGCTCCCAAATTATTTGGGCAGAACTTATATGGTATGAGTGTTTTTTTTCAGCAAATTCTAATAATTTATTTTAGTTTTTTTACAGTCACATCGGTAATTAGCCAAAACACGAATAATATTGGTATCGGTCAATGGCGCGATCATTTGCCTTTCAACAATGGGAATAGCATTGCTCAAAGCACCAATTTTGTTTATTGCGCCACTCAAAATGGTGTTATTATTTTTAATAAAGAAGACAATTCAATTGAACGACTTTCCAGAGCCAACGGATTAAGCGATATAAATCTTGCTTGTCTTAGTTTCGATGAGCCATCCAACTCATTAATGATTGGTTATAAAAACGGAAATATTGACTTGGTTCAGAATAATCAAGTCATTAACATTGGAGATATTAAACGTTCGACGGTAATTCAAGGCGGCAAAACCATTAATTCAATCCGTTTTTTTGGCGATCGCGCTTATATCTGCTGCAATTTTGGAATTGTGGTTTACGACCTTTCAAAAAAAGAAATCAAAACCACTTTATATCCATCTATTTTAAATCCCGATATTCGTGACGTTGCAAGCGATGGAACACGCATTTTTGCTGCTACATCCAAAGGGCTGTTTACGGCAAATTTATCGAACCCTGCATTGCCTTATTATGTGGCTTGGACGCAAGAACCACTTTTGAATGATAAAACATTGGGGCATCTTACTTGGTTTGACGGAGGGATTTATGTTTCCAACATTATTGAAAATGGAATAAACCAAGACACCGTTTTCAATGTTAAAAATGGTCAACTTTCTATTCTAAGATCAGGAGAAGCATATTATGGAATAAGTTCAACGCCCAACAAAATGGTAATCACCATCAATTTCGGGGTTGCTATTGTAAATGCCGATTCACTTCAGATGGAATTAATCTATCCATCTCCTGCACCAAGAGATGCTATTGTAGATAAGGTGTATAGTAACATTATTTGGATAGCCGATAAAGACAAAGGCCTAGCTAGAAATCAAGATTACAGTCAAAATACGATTTACAAAGTTCCTGGACCTTCTTCTTCAAACGCATTCCGTATTAAATCGTCTAATGGAACAACCTGGGTTGCACCAGGAGCTTGGGATGTAGCATATTCGCCCTTGTATTTGATTGATGGTGTATTTAAATTTGATGGTGTAGATTGGAGTACGGTAGTTCTTCCTATAGCTACAGATTATTTAAGAGATGTTGTTTCATTGTGTATTGACCCTGCAGATGTAAATCACATTTACGCTGCTTCTTGGGGAAATGGAGTTGGCGAAATAAACAACGGAGCTCTTGTTCAGCAATTTGGGGCAGCTAATAGCGCACTTGTTGGCATTGATAATTACCCCAACGACATTCGCATTTCGGATTTAGCGCTCGATTCGGAAGGTAATTTATGGGTGAGCAGTTCTTCGTCGGCCAAACCTCTTGCAGTTAAAACACCTGCTGGAGAGTGGAGCAATTTTTCATTTAATAGCACTGTCAATTCTCAGTTTCTAGGAAATATGCTGATTGATAGTTCGGGTTTAAAGTGGATGATTGTTCAAGATCGCGGATTATTGGTAGTGAAAACCGAGGGAACATCGCTTTCTGGTTACAAAGTTCTTAACGATCAAATTGGTAATGGAGCATTACCGAGCAATTCGGTATTGAGTTTGGCGCAAGATTTAGACGGACAAATCTGGGTGGGAACATCCAAAGGCATTTGTGTTTTTTACACTCCGGAAGCAATTTTTGAAACCGGCTCAACGAATTGGGATGCACAAACAATCATTATCGACCAAGATGGCTTTAATCAATATCTCCTAAAGGAAGAAGAGGTTACCGCAATTGCAGTTGATGGAGCAAATCGCAAATGGCTTGGAACACGTAAAGCCGGAATCTTTGTTGTTTCGGAAGATGGAACTCAACAAATTGCCCAATACACTTTCGAGAATAGACCACTACTTAGTAACACCATTAATTCTTTAACACTCGATGGTGTAAGTGGCGAATTGTTTATTGGAACGGATGTCGGAATTTGTTCATTCAGAACCGATGCAACTACTGGAACAGAAACGTTTGGCCACGTGTATGCGTTTCCAAATCCGGTAGAGCACGATTATACAGGAACGATTGCTGTAAGCGGTCTTGTTAGAGATGCTGATGTGAAAATTACGGATGTGAGCGGAAACCTAGTTTATTCAACTGTTGCCAAAGGCGGAACCGCAGTTTGGAATGGGAATTTATTTTCAGGACAACGTGCGGCAACTGGAGTTTATCTTGTGTTCTGTTCAAATGTAGATGGCAGTCAAACCCAAGTGACTAAAATCCTTTTTATTAACTAATATGCTTTTGGGTAGTCAAGGCATTGTCTTGCATACTTTCAAACACGGCGATTCATCGGTTGTTGCGCGAATTTATACACGACAATGTGGTCTCGTTTCATTTTTGATTCACGGGGTTAGAAGCAAAAAAGGAGGAAATAAAGCCGCATTGCTTCAAGCGTTGAGTTTGGTTGACCTTCAAATGCAAATCAAAGAGAATCGGGGGCTTCAACAGATTAAAGAACTTCGAATTGATTTTCCGTACCAAGGAATTCCATTTTCAACTGGAAAAACGGCGCAAGCTTTATTTCTATCGGAAGTGCTTCTTAAAACCATCAAAGAGGAGGAACGCAATGATGAGCTGTTCGATTTCATAAGAAACACCTTGTTATTACTCGATCAAACACCAACCGAAATTCCCGACTTTCATTTGAAGTTTCTGCTGGAATTTTCGCGTTTTTTGGGATTTTATCCGCAAGATAATTTCACCTTAGAAACAAGGTATTTTCAATATACCGATGGTTTTTTTCATCATAGTCTGGGCCCAACGTGTCTCGATTTACCTTCCAGCGAAGCGGTTCATCAATTACTCTGCACCAATTTTGGTGAACTTTATACGTTAAAATTCAGTAGGCCATTACGCCGTCAAATATCGAGGGGCTTAATCGATTTCTTTCGCTGGCATCTGCCCTCTATCTCCAATCTTCAAACGCCCGACGTGTTGGAAGAAGTCTTCGGGTAAAAGCGTTTCCGAAATTGATGAATTGGATTTTCGAAATACGAAAAACTTAGTCGCGAAATAATAATGGTTATGCTTAAAATTAGCAAAGGGTTTACAAGAAACACTTGCCAATATTGTGATGCGAAGCCCTGCGATTTTAAAAATACCATGGCGGCGGTTAACACAATACCATGAATACAATACAAGCCCAAAGACAGCTGGCCTAAAAAACTAATGCGTTTTAACCGACCAAGTTTAAACAATGAATGCTTGGCGAAACTTTGCTCTACAATGATAAACGAGAAAAAAACAGCAAAAACCAGTTTCTCAAATACAACCATGAAGGGCGTTTGAAACCATTCGAAATACCCAATTGTCAAAACTGCAAAGAATAGGTAAATCAAGAAAATGCTCGATTTAGTAAGGTTTTCAACACGCTTAATAAATGTGGTATTATTGAATGCAAGCCAAGCAGTTAATCCTCCAATCCCGAAGTTGCCTAAATAACTCAAGGTGTTAAAGAATAAATGCGATTCTTTGTTCAGATGATACCATCTAAAAATAACAGAACCTAAAATCATCAGGATACAAACAAAAACAAGTCTTTTATGCAGATAGCGAAGGACGAATGCCCAAGCCAAATAGAATTGTTCTTCGACAGCAATTGACCATAAAAAAACAAGTAAAAAGAGAAAATTTTGACCTTGATTTGCAATCCAAAAATTGGAAATAAATAATAGAAATACGTCCAAAGGTGGAAGCGAGTGTATTGCCAATTGATTCCCGATACTCCAATAAATAAGATACGTTCCTAATACAATGGCGAAATACAAAGGCCATAATCGCAAGGCCCGTCGTATCATAAATAAATCGGGACGAAAAGTACCCGTTGATTTCCACTCGGCAAGTGCAAGCCAGGTTAACAAGAAACTCGATAACACAAAAAAGTAATCGAGTCCAAGAAATCCTGCGCCAATATGAGAAGTAATATTAATAAATACTGGAGAGGTTGAAATTTCAGGATTCGATGTAAAAAAACAATGGGCGAGAAACACATGTAAAAAGCCGAGGAATCGCGTTGCATCCAAATTCTCAAAATACTGCCGCTTCTCGACTGTGCTCATGAATATGATTTTCGCCCTAACAGCCGTGCAATGTTTATATCATCCGATAATTCGTTTCCATGAATGAGATGCGAAGCCATTTCTTTTGAAAGAAGAGGCGCAAGTAAAACGCCTTTGGTTCCCAAACCATTGAAAATAGAAAGTGATTTAATTACGGGATGCGTGCCTAAAAATGGTCGGCGATCTTTTACCGTTGGACGAATTCCGGCTTCATGTCCTATAATTTTAAATGGAACCCGAATCAAGTTCTTTAACTTTTCTTCCAATTCCTGAGCGCGTTCAATTGATGGAAGTGCATTCAAGAACTCCCATTCGTAAGTCGACCCAACCCGAAAAACACCTTCTCCTAAAGGAATTCCATAAATGCTCCCATTAAAAATTTCTGGAGGCAATCCTGGAGCATGAATGATAACCAAATCGCCTTTTGCAAGGTTAAATGGCAAATGCCCAAACCAAGGATTTTGAAGAGCATCCGCACCTTCGCAAAAGACCACTTTGTTTGCTCGAATCTCTCTGTATTGAATGCCTTCTCGTAAAATCTCCAAATGCTGTTTTTCAAAATGTTCTTCTCGTAGAATATTACGTGCTAAGAATATTCGTCTAACTGCCGAAAGCCAAGTTCGGGTATCCACAAAACCACCACCCAATACTTTTGAAACACCAAACGGCTGGTAATAAAATGGGGAATCTTGTTCGTGTAAAGTTTCGCTTAATAAGCCTGAAAATTCTTGGTCTTGCGAGCGTTTTTTCCAAATATCAACTTCTTCGGCGCTTCCATGAATTCGTAAAATGTCTTTCGGATAAAACAAATGCGTTTCGGTCAACTCTTCCTGAAATGAATAAAACCGATGAACTTCTTTCAAACATTCATTTGCCTTCCAGCCAAGCGCAACTCTTCGAAATGCAATTGGATTAAACAAGCCGGCTGCTACTTGAGAAGAAGAAGATTTATTGTAAGCGTCTATTACAAGAACACTCGAACCTTGAGCAATTAATTCCATTGCCAATGTGGTTCCTGCAATACCTTGGCCTACAATTAAAAAATCATACTGCATTCGACGAAGATAAGTGGATTATTGGTTTTTGTAAAATAATCGCAAATCAAATAATCCTATTTACATTTGGCCGTGTTTAAAATTCTCAGCTATATTTTTTTTGTTCCATATTGGATTTGGTTAAGTCTTGTATTCCTATGTTTCCTATTGTCTTCAAGCCTTTTGTCTTTGATTTTAATTCCCATTTTAGGAAAAAAGGCGCATCAACCTATGATGACTATTTATAAATTTTGGTCAGCATTATTCTTTTTTTGTGCAGGTATTCGTATCAAAACCATAAACAATCACATACTAAAAAATAACCTGCCTTGCATTATAGTGTGTAACCATGGATCAAATCTCGATATGTTTTTGGGTGCTTACAGTCAGCCAATTAGTATTAAGCCGCTTGCCAAAATCCAACTAAAGAAAATGCCATTGCTTGGATTTCTTTTTTCAACGGTTTGCGTTTTGGTAGATCGAAGAAGCAAAGAAAGTCGTGATAAGAGTTCGCGCGCTATGATGCAAGAAATAGTAAATGGGAACTCCATTTTTATCTTCTCTGAAGGCACGCGCAACAAAGGCAATCTACCATTGAACGATTTTTATGATGGAGCATTTCGATTTGCGATTGAAAGTCAGAAGCCGATTGTTGCCATGTGCACAATCAATGCTCGAAATATTACACCATCCGACAACTACGCCGTTCGACCTGGAACAATCAAGATCAAATACCTAGGCCCATACGAAACCGTTGGATTAACCAAAGAAAACCTATCAGATCTTAAACAAAAAGTGCATCAGGATATGTACAATGTGCTTCTGAACGAAGATCCCATGTTCAAGCATTTACTATAGCTTTCCAGCAAGTACGAAGGGTTTCTTTATTTTGGATGTCTTCCCGTCCAAGGTAAAAGCGTCTAAAACAAAAACATAAATTCCCAACTGCGATTTCTCCCCTTGCTCGTTTATTCCGTTCCAAGAATATTGACCTGAAGTACCGAGTAAAAGTCCTCTGCCAACGTATTTTACTAAACGACCATTCGAATCGTAAATGCTCAAAGTGCCAGTGAAACCAGGTGTGTCGAATGCATACCCAAAGTTTACTACATCGTCGAACCCATCACCATCGGGCGAAAAAACTTCCGGCGAAATGCTAACATTCCCCAATTGTGTTTCAACCAATGGGCTGTATTGAGAATTGCGGTAGGCAGGTGTTCCAAAACCAACATTCGATGAAGCCGAATTCCAATTGGTATTATCGTTCGATGGGCGTTCGTAATTTATTCGCTCCAAACTCACGCCATCTAAATCGTTCAATAAGGCAAAATGCAAAGCGGTCGAATAAACCATCTTATCGATGAAAGTATTATCGGAAACCCTCGACAATGCAACTGTACCATCATCATTATTAAGCGTTGGAAAACTAATCATTTCCAAAAATCCGTTGGGATTTGAAGTGCTATAAAATTTTTTAACTCCAGCAATATCATCGGTTAACACCACATATTCTCCAGGAAAAATCAGGTAGCCGTCGGGTGCAATAAAATCGGCGTTAACGGGCACACTCATGATTGTATCGTACTGACTAAGTTGCAAAGTTGCGAGGTCGATGATTTTGGAAGAACGATTGTATAACTCAACGAAATCGCTTGCTCCATCTTTCTCATTACTTAAAACTTCATTGATTACAATGTCGTTGATTTGAGCAATTTCCGGGAGTGCAAAACGTCCAGTCGACTCAACATCAAAGGCATTTCCCATACAATCGAGAAGGGAAGAAACAACACGAATGGTATATAAAATGCCCGACTGAATTGGAATTGCCAAAGCCAGCTTCACGGAACGAAAATCGGGAGAGAAAGTAGCAATATTCGAAGGTTGCCCAATTCCCTGATCAATGGAATAGCTGGTTAAATCAAGCATGCTTTCTTCGCGAATGCTTTCGTTAAAGAACACCCGAATGGTGTCGTTTGTTAATACAACAACGCGTTCAATTGTAGGACGATTATTATCTACTATTGCTGCATACACGCTATTTTTTTTCCCTGGCGTTCCGCCCCAATTTCGCTCGGAGGCAATCCAATTTTCCTGACCAGCACATGGATTTAATGGACTCACCTGTTCGAGTGAGAAACCGCCCTCGGCCTTGCTGCTGTTTTGATACCAAGAATCTGCATAGGTTACCGAGGATATTACCGTAGTATCTTGGTTGTATAATGTTAAACGTGAACCGGTATTTGTTAATGCGGGAAAAGAAATTAAACCTGCAACAGCAAGTGAATCGTAATAATATTCTTGTCCTGTAATGCTTGTTAAAACCACAAAACTATCGGGCTGAATAATAATTGCCGGAATGTCCTTCATATTGGTATTGGCTTCAATTTTCCAATTTTCAAGATTGATTGGAAAGGAGGTGCGATTCATCAATTCGATGTATTCAACCGAAGGCAATCCAACAGAAGGATCGGGATCGGCCATGATTTCATTAATCACTACATCGTATGGTTTTGCTGGGTAATATAGAAAGGGAACTTGCTGTGGATTCATGTCATTTCCAGAAAGGTCTTCAACGGCTGTAACGGTGAGGATATTCTCGATGCCTTCTTGGAAGTTGGCAATGAAACTCAGGGTAACTTTAGAAAAGGAGCTTGCTGAACGTACTGCCGAAACGGGCTCTCCAATGCCATTGTTCACCAAATAATTAGCTGTTTCTTGGGCGGTAATTTGACTCACACTTTCCGAAAATTGTAACTCAAGCGAATTTTCCGAAAGCACTTTTATTGATTGAACTATGGGCGCCACGTTGTCAACAATGATAGGGCCTACGTAAATATTGTCGGCATAATATTTTAGTAGATATGTATTGGAATACCGAACCAAAATCCCGAAATAGGCGGAGCTTGTATACGTTATGTCTTGCGCCGTTCCAACCAATTCGAACAAAGCGCCCGTTCCGTTGTAATCGGCATTCAAAGTCCAATTTCCTGCCGCATCACGGGTAACTTTTACTTTTGTAGGATTGCTACTGCTACTGTTAATACTCCCAACAACTCCTTGAATAACATAAGATTCTGATCCTTGCCCATCTTTCCGAAACAGGGCTACTTCATCGGTTGTGCCACCAATTCGAACAAAATATCCTGTGTTGTTTCCATTTAATGCAGCCTCGTTTGAACATAAAAACACATCCATGCGGTTGTTTGATGAAGTAGAAACTTTCGGGTCAACAAAGAATTCCCATTGGGTATCGTCAATAGAAACGGATGGCGTGCTTAAATATACTTCCCGGTTCGATGTGGGAGTAGAGTCGGCATTGCTTTGAAGCTGGAAAATGGAATTGACAAGAAATTCGGAAGTATTACCAGACCAAATGGGATTGCTACTGAAATTGCCATCGGCAAAGTCTTCCTGCACTTGACAGAATAACGAATGATGTAATACGATGAAAATAAATAAGGTTGAGTGTTTAATGATTGAATACATAAATAGAGATAAGCTAATGATTACTTTTGAAAAAATTATTGGATAAAGAAACGAAACTTATAGAATAAATGAAAGTTGCAGTTGTTGGAGCTACCGGACTTGTTGGAAATAAAATGTTAAGTATTTTGGAAGAGCGGAATTTCCCTGTTTCGGAGCTAATTCCCGTCGCTTCATCCAAATCTGCTGGAAAAACTATTCGTTTCAAAGAAAACGATTTCAAAGTAGTAACAATCGAAGAAGCTTTATTAATGCATCCCGACTTAGCGCTTTTCTCTGCTGGAGGAAGCGTTTCGCTTGAATGGGCAACGCGTTTTGCAGAACAAGGTTGTACCGTTATCGATAATTCATCGGCTTGGAGAATGGATCCAACCAAAAAACTGGTGGTTCCCGAAGTCAATGCCAGTGTCCTTAATGAAAACGATAAAATTATTGCGAATCCAAATTGCTCCACTATCCAACTAGTTGTTGCTTTAAATCCTTTGCATTTGAAATATTCAATCAAGCGCATTGTTGTTTCAACGTACCAAAGTGTAACCGGAACTGGCCTAAAAGCGGTTCATCAATTAATTAGCGAACGAAATGGAGAAGCCTGCGAACCCGCTTATCCGCACCCAATCGACTTAAATGTTTTGCCCCACATTGATATTTTTCTTGAAAACGGATATACCAAGGAAGAGATGAAAATGCTCAATGAAACGCGTAAAATAATGGGTGATGAAACTATTATGTTAACCGCTACAACCGTTCGCGTTCCTGTAATAGGCGGCCATTCTGAAGCGGTAAATGTGGAATTCAAAAACGAATTCGATGTTTTGGACATCCGAAATCTTTTGGAAAACGCTCCCGGAGTTCTTGTAGAAGACGATGTTTCAAGAAACAGCTACCCAATGCCTATCAATGCAAACAACAAAGACGAGGTATTTGTGGGGCGAATTCGCAGAGATGAAAGTCAAGAAAAGACGCTCAATTTGTGGATTGTATCCGATAACTTAAGGAAAGGCGCGGCAACCAATGCCATTCAAATAGCTGAATATCTGCTAGAAAAAGGCTGGTTAATTGCCTGATTCGTTTTCAATTTCTGCTTGAGTAGTTTGTTTTTCAGTAAAGAAATGCTTCTGATAAAACATAAAAATTACTGCTCCAATGCTAATCGCGGAATCAGCAACATTGAAAACAGGACTAAAAAAGACAAATGCTTCTCCACTAAAAACGGGCGACCAAGAAGGGAAGTGTCCCTCAAATAGCGGGAAGTAGAACATATCTACCACTTTCCCGTGTAGGAATTTCCCATACGTTCCTTCGGAAGGCATAAAACTGGCGACCTGTCCAAAACTATCGTTAAAAAAAAGTCCGTAAAAGGCGCTATCTAAAATATTCCCAATAGCTCCAGCGATGATTAAGGAAAACGAAACCTGAAGGCCGGGATGAAGTTTGTTTTCTTTAGCTGCTTTGAGCAGGTAATAGGCCATTACCCCAACAACAACAACCCGAAATAAACTGAGAAATAACTTCCCGAATTCGCCGCCGAATTCCATACCAAAAGCCATCCCATTATTTTCTACGAATGTGATATAAAACCAATTGCCAGCTACTTGGATGGATTCTCCAAGCATCATGTGGGTCTTAATCCAAACTTTAACAAGTTGGTCCACCAGTAAAACGGACAATAAAATAATCAGCGACTTTTTCACTATTAGAAAGCCCTGCTATATTTGCAGGGCTGTATAATTATTGTTGGTTTTTAGCTTCTATACTCAACGTTGCATGAGGAACAATTCTCAAACGTTCTTTCGGAATTAATTTGCCAGTAACACGACAAATACCATAGGTGTTATTTTTAATTCGGATCAAAGCTGCTTCAAGGTTCTCAATAAATTTCTGTTGGCGAGCGGCTAACTGACCAGTTTCTTCTTTTGAAAGAACATCAGAACCTTCTTCCATCAACTTAAAAGTAGGGGAAGTATCGTCTGTACCATGATCGTCCTTATTTGAAAATGCGCTTTTCAAAAGCTCATAATCAGTACGTGCCTCAACGAGTTTTCTTTCAATGATATCTTTAAATTCCTGAAGCTCTTCAGGATTGTATTTATTTTTTTCTTGCTGACTCATTTTAATTCAATTTAGAGATTGTTATCGCCACAGATATTTCATCGGTAATTTCTACCACAGAACCGTTGGCGCTTGGGTCCTGATTAACTATTGTTAAAGATGCACCCAAAGTTTCGGCGCAAATATAAGATTTATTGTTTTCGATTGCTTTCGTCAACGAAGGATGAAAACCAATTACAATTTCGATACTATCAGTTACTTCTAAGCCACTATTTTTGCGAATACCTTGAATTTTATTAACGAGTTCGCGAGCCAAACCTTCTTCCAAAAGCTCTTCGCTTAACGTAACATCCAAGGCAACAGTATGCGCTCCTTCGCTGGCAACTAGCCAACCCGGAATGTCCTCCGTGAAAATTTCCACATCGTCTGAATCCAAAAGGATTGTTTCACCTTCAACTTCAATGGCCAATTCTCCATTTCGCTGAAGCGCGTTAATTTGGTTGCTATCGAATGTGATTACGACCGCAGCAATGCTCTTCATCAGTTTCCCGAATTTAGGTCCAAGAACTTTAAAATCGGGCTTAATCTTTTTCTCAATCATGCCCGCATCATCGCCCACATAAGCCAATTCTTTCACATTGGTTTCGGATAGAATTAAGTCCTTCACTCCGTCCAATTGCGACTGAATACGCGGGTCAATAATTGGAACCATTATTCGCTGAAGTGGCTGACGAACGCGGATGTTTACCTTTTTACGAAGCGCCAAAATCATCGAACAATAGCGTTGAGCGAGTTCCATGCGTTCTTCTAAATCTGCATCAATGAGATCCGTATTGGTTTTAGGCCAATTACTTAAGTGAACAGAAGTTACTCCTTCGGAGGATGCGGCATTCAAATTACGGTAAAGCCATTCTGCAAAAAATGGTGCAAAAGGGCTCATCAACTGGGAAACCGTTTCGAGGCATTCAAAGAGCGTTTCGTATGCTGCTTGCTTATCGGAATCACTTTCGCTTCGCCAAAAGCGTCTTCTCCCTAGACGAACATACCAATTGCTGAGTTGCTCGGTTACAAATTCTTCAATTAAACGAACAGCAGGCGTAGGATCATAATCTTCAAGCTTCAATTGAACTTCTTCTTTCAAACTATTCAATCGCGACAAAACCCATCGGTCAATTTCGGGACGATTTTGAACCGGAATTTGGGTGGCTTTGTTCATTCTGAACGCGTCGATATTGGCATACAATGCAAAAAACGCATAGGTGTTGTAAAGTGTGCCAAAGAACTTACGTTGAACTTCAGTAATGCCATCCTCGTTGAACTTCAGATTGTCCCAAGGTTGCGCGTTCCCTATCATGTACCAACGCGTTGCATCGGGGCCATATTTCCCAAGTGTATCAAACGGATCAACGGCATTACCTAAACGCTTCGACATTTTATTGCCGTTTTTATCGAGAACCAAACCGTTCGAAACCACGTTTTTAAATGCAACAGAATCAAACACCATCGTGCTTATGGCGTGCAACGTAAAAAACCAACCACGGGTTTGATCAACTCCTTCGGCAATAAAGTCGGCCGGGAATGCTTTGCCCGAATCAATCATTTCTTTATTTTCGAAAGGATAA